>ONIF01000099.1 GCA_900317795.1 uncultured Eubacteriales bacterium
ATATTAAAATATATTTTAAGAGGTGTTGTATATGAAAAAATTTGTACCCTTTGAGAAACTCTCAAAGAAAAAACAAAAAGAACTTAACAAATCCAAAAGAAATGCTTGGGAAATAAACCCCGTTACAAGACGTGAAAAAAATCCCAAAGCCTATGACAGAAATAAACTCCGTTCGGAAAAATTTGAAACGGAGTTTATTTTTTTTGCATAAAATGATTTACTGCCGTCAATATTTCTGTTATCGGAAAAATTGCTAATTGCTAATTGCTCATTGCTAATTGGAAAGGCGGTTACATAGATATGAAATTGTTTTTGAAAAGCTTTATATGCAGTTTTATTATATCGTGTCTGATTTCTTTCACGGGGTTTTGCGGTGTATGCGAAAATCTCCAAAAAGATGTTTTCCGCCTGCACATCTTAGCCAACTCCGATACCGAAACCGACCAACAGCTTAAATTAAAAGTCCGTGACGGCATACTTGAATATACAAAGGAAATTTTCGGAAACTGTGAAAACCGTGAACAAGCCATTCGGACTGCCGAAAAAAATCTTGATAAAATAAAAGAAAAATGTCAGACTGTCATAAACGAAAACGGCTTTGACTATAAAATTGACGCTTATATTACCAATATGGATTTCAACACAAGGGTATATGAAAATTTCACTCTGCCTGCGGGAAAATATGACGCTTTACGCATAGTGATAGGAAACGGTCAAGGACACAACTGGTGGTGCATGATATATCCGTCTTTGTGCATTCCCTCCGCACAAAAAAACAAACCCGAATTATCCCTTGACAGCTCGGAAATTGATGTCATATCCCATTCCGAACAGTATGAAATAAAATTCAGGCTTGTGGAAATTTTTGAAAATATATGTTCTTTTTTCGACAGGTCGGAAAGCTAATTTTCCATTTTCCATTTTCCATTTTCAATTTTCGTCGTCCTGCCATACGCTGTAATTGGATTTCTGATTTTTCTTTACGGCATAAAGCTTTTTATCGGCATGTTTGAGGGCAATATTCATGTTTTCGTGATTGTAAATTTTTTCGGAGGCTATGCCTATCGAACACGATACACGGTGATTTTCGGGTATATCTATCTTCTCCCCCAACGCTGACTGTATTACGGGGATAAAATGATTGCTTTTATCAATCGCTTTATATATGGATTTTGCAATCTCTATTCCGTCATCAATTTCATGGTTCGGCATGACGATAAGAAATTCATCTCCCCCATATCTCACTATATAGCCGTTACTCTTTGTAACACGCTCAAACAGCCTTGAAAATGCTATGAGAATTTCATCTCCCACATCATGTCCGAATGTATCATTACAGAATTTGAAATTGTCAAGGTCAATGTATAGGAGGGTAACACATACATTTTTTCTTTTGCCTTCATCGACAAGACGGGTATAGTCATCAATTTTCTTTGCAAAGCCCTGTCTGTTGAGAAGTCCTGTAAGCAGGTCTGTCACCGCACTCTGCTGAAGCTTTTTATTCATCTGACTGATTTCATCTCTTGCCCTGAGTCTGTAAAGAGTATCGGGTACTTGACGGAGGGCAAATTTAAATATTGTCAAATCATTTCTGTCAAGGAAAATAATTCCGCCTGTCATGTTTTCATGGAGTTCTATGGCAGCTATCATAAAGCCTGTCAATTCGTCGCCCTGAGAAAGCGGAATGCTTGCAAAAGATACGATATTATTAACACCGTAAAGTGAAAGTATCGCTGTATATTCATAAAACTCCCTGTCAAAGCGTGATGCAACGACTTCTTTTTTATGCTTTGAAAAATATCTTGTAATATCTTCAAGCATTTCATCATTGATTTGCAGTTCACCGCTGTTATATCTGATAATAGGCTTCCCGTCAATAACATCAACATATAGTATGCTGTCTATATTATAGTTGTTCTGCAATGTCGCCATAGAGTTTTCTATAATATCATTGTAGGTGGCATTTTCTTTATTCAAAAGTTCCTGCCATGCAACAAGAAAGTCTATGCCTTTTGTCCTGTCCGCAAGAGCCATTTTCATTTCGGAATGCTGCACAAGGTCCTCTATCTGATACTTTGAAACTTTTTCAAGTACAAGGTCGTTATTTTTTGGGGGCATAAGCGGGTGTTTATGCAGTTTGGCAAAAAGAAGTTCTTCTTTATGCTTATAGCCGTTCTTATTGCAGAACTCCATACATTCTTCCAATATCTGCTGAGCTTTTTCGGGCTTTCCGCACTGTTCATACAAATCCGCCTGTTCTATTGCAAACATGGTATATACAAAAAACCATAAGCCCTCTGTTCTGAGCATATGATATTTTGCTTTATCAAAAAATTCCTGAGCCTTTTCGGGATTGTCGGATTTTTCAAGCAGACCGCTGCAAAAATAATAGAAAAACATATCGTCGTCCCAAAGGAAAAACCTGTTTTCGTCATCGGAATGCATGACATGATAAAGCACATAATCCATTTTATTAAGGTAAAAATGTGCATTGTACTCTATGCCCATTTTATAACTGCAATAAACTATCATTCCATAGAGTTTTGACATATTGCAGACTCTCATTCTTTGCAGTTTTATTGACTTTAACAGCTTTATGCAGTAAATCAGATAGTTATAAGCGGTTTCGTATTTATCCGCAAGAATGGCATTGATTGCCATATTATAGAGCGTTTCCGCTACATAATATGTATCTTTCTGTTTATAGAAAAGTTCAAGAGCGTCATTGAAATAGCTGTTAGCCCTTGTAAACTGTTCACTTACAATTCTGTTAAATCCGAGACCGTTATAAATAGAGGCTTCCTGAAATATATCATTTTGTCCTTCGATTATTTCAAGGCACTTTCTGTAATAGTAGTCAACGTATGCAAAACAGCCGTAGCCCTGTGCAAGAAAGACGTTTTTCATCCATGCCGAAATGATAAGCCTGTCATTTTTAAGCATTTTGGCAATGGACATTGCTTTTTTAAAGCTCTCCTGTTCCTCGCACATCTTGCTGTCATCAACAAAATTTTCCTTTGAGTTGCAGCACCCGAAAAACAATATATGTGCAAGATGATTATACATCTTGTATTCAAGAGCCTTTTCTATAAAGTCGTCAAGTTCATCATCTTCAATCGTTCTGTCCCACCTGTAGGAGTTGGTCCAGCCGTCAAGTTTGCATATATATTTCAGTAATCTGGCAGAAAATATATACCTGTCGGATTCGCTTTTCTGAGCGATTTTCATGCACTTGTCGGAATTTTTCTTGGCAAGGTTCGGCTGACCTCCATACACCTCGCACAATGTCAAAAGATAATGATACTTAAAAGTATATATAATATTTGGGTGCTTGTTATTGACGTTTTTAAGCTTTTCACACATCATCAGTGCCGTCGTGATATTCATATCATAAAATGCGGCAGTCGCATATAATATATAAAACCTCGCCTTATTCCTTGCACTGATATTCGCTTTATCCGTAACGATTTTATTATAAATCGTTTTAAGATAGTGCAAAGCCTGCTTTATGGCAAGAGTCTGTATCATATTATTGATGAGAACAAGATAATTTTGAAAATTGGATATAGACGGTTCAAAGCTTTCGTTGATATTGGCGGCAGTCTGAGCGTCCTGCATATTCCAGTCAAGCATATAATTCATTTCTTCAACGTTTCTGACAAGCGTTTTCCATGTTTCAGCCATATAGGGCGGCACTGTATATGCCTCGTTATAATTCGCAAGAAAAGATATATTTTCATACGGCTTTCTTATGAACTCGATAAGAAAATTAAGAGTGGAATTTTCCGCAAGGTGCAGCCTGTTCAGCACAAACAAAAGTGTATGCCTTTTTGATATATATGAAAATATCTTTGTAAGAGATAAAGCAAACTGTTTTTTCTCATAATCCGCTTCAACTGCAATTACTTCTTCCGTTCTCTCACATTCCCCTGTCATGATATAACTTGCAATGGCGGAACGGCTCTGGTAATAAACATCTGCTCTTTCAAGAAACTCATATACGGGTATTTTCACATAAAACTTGAAATAAAGCTGCTTTACCCAGCCCAGAAACGGCTCATACGCTTCCTGCATACGATTGGAACTGAACTCATGATAAAGCAATTCAATTTTACTCCTGCTGTTTGCAACAGCGGTTTGTATATTCTCAACGGGAACATTCAATGTATTATAATGCTTTACAAAAAGGATACTGCTGTGTTTTTGCTCCAAGCTGTGTGTGATTGAATCAACAATTTTTTTGGTATATATCTGTGAACACGATTCCATCAACAACCCCTCCCCATGTACAATATTATACCAAACCCTGATTTTTTTTTCAACAATTAACAAATCTTTGGTTTTAAAATAAAGCTAATTTTTTGTTAATTTTTTATTAACAAATATTCTTTACTTGACATCATTTTGATTAAGTATTACAATAACATTAGGATATATGAAAAGCAGGGGTGAATTTATGCCTGAGGAAAAAATAAAAGTTCTCGAAGAAAAAAACTCGCATTTATGGTTTGACGGCTCGCCCGTATCCGTATATACGCAAAGGCTTGCATTGGATATTGATAAAGCCGAACTTTTTGCAAGCTTTAAATTGGTGAATCTTCAGCCCGATAATCTTAAAAATATCACTTTTGATATTCTGTGCTATGACAGCCTGAGAAATTTGATTGACACTGTTTATGATGTTTCATATACAGGGTTTGATGTTGTAAGAAATATAGAATTCGGTTTCGGCAGAAGAGTGCCTATTCCCAATCAGCAGACAAGAAGTGTTGAATTTGTGTTGAAAAGCGTGCTTAGTTCCAGCGGACAGACATGGCTGAACCTTGATTCGAAAAGATTTGACACCGCTCTTGAACAGGAAAGTATTTTTAAAGTGCAGGGTGACCTTAATAAACAATTTATTGAGATATGCACCCGTGGCAATATTGACGGAACGCTTTTTTCTTTACAGCCTGTTTTCAATGAAAAATTCTGGCTGTGCGGCTGCGGCTGCTTCAACTGGGCAAATGAAGAAGTTTGTGTAAGCTGCGGTGTGGGCAGGCGTTGGCTTGAAAGAAATTCCAATCTCGAAGTCCTGCAAAAACAATCGGGCTTTGCGGAACAACAGAGAAATGAATTGAGCGAGCAATATGCCGAATTTGAAAAGTACGAGCATAGAGTACAGGCTCAACAGGAAGAATTTGAAAAAAGAAGTACCGACTATCAAAAACAGCTTAAAAAACAGAAATTAAAAAAAGGCTCAAAAGGCATAGTAATTACCGTACTTATACTTGTATTGCTGGCTGCGATAGCGTTTGGAGTGATATTTTATATTTTACCTCTTATCAAATATAAAAGTGCCATGAATGACTATGAAATGTACAGGTATGATGACGCAATAGAAAAATTTACCTCTCTGGGTGACTTTGCCGACAGTAAGGACTTTCGCCTTAAATCCATATACGGCTATGCTTTTTCCCTGCTGAATTCAAATGATCCCGAAAAAGCTGCCGAACTTTTTGAAAGTCTGGGAAATTACAACGACTCTCCCGAAAAGCTTTTGGAGGCAAAATATAAATCTGCCGAAAAAAAATACTATGAAGAAAAATATATCGAAGCGGCAGATATATTCCACTCTCTCGGTGATTACAGCGACTCCGCCAAGGCTGAAAAACAGTGTTTCAGCCGTATTTACAGGGCGGCTCAGGGAAATCTTGTTCAAAATACATTGGAAAGCCTTCAAAAAGCCTATGAACAGCTCACTTATATAGGCAATTACAAAAAATCTGCCGAACTTCTTGATAAATGCATCTATCTTCTCGGAAATGCCTATTACAATAAATATCAATACGGGACTGCCATTGAAAAATATCTTTCCATTCCCGATTATGACGACGTGAAAAAAATTCTTGATAATATCAATATGCTTGCCGATATGCTCGGCACTGCCGAAAAAGATAAATATGCCGTGTGGCAGAGTGACAGCCTGCACTGTACGGAATGCGGTAAAAGTGACGCTGTATATTATTTAAAACTCGGCTTGAACGGCGATATAGTTTTCTATGCGGAATGTGCCGATAAAAGCAAGAAACTCTTTGAGCAGAAAGGCAAGTTCAAGCTTGAAAATAAAACTGTCAAAATGCTTGATGATGACAATGAATGGAACGATATATTAACAATCAATTCCGTTCAGACGGGAGATAATGCTTTACTTTCCGCTGATATAGTTACCCCCCATGATACAAGCGTGACTTCTCTCCGTCTTCATACAAGCAAAAAATAATATACGGAGAAAAATATGAACGAAAATGAAATAATGAAAAAAATGCCTTCGGGCGAA
Organism: uncultured Eubacteriales bacterium; assembly: GCA_900317795.1. GTDB lineage: Bacteria > Bacillota > Clostridia > Oscillospirales > Acutalibacteraceae > UBA1213. The sequence goes on from ONIF01000099.1 coordinate 6,320, forward strand.
ACCGTACAAACCGTTGCAGACGCTCTCAAACAGCTCGGTGACCCAAGCCGTTTGCGTATATTCTGGCTTTTGTGCCATTGCGAAGAATGCGTTATCAACATAGCCTCTGCCACGGAAATGTCCAGTCCTGCCGTGTCACATCATCTCCGCCTGCTGAAAAATGCCAAACTCATTTCCGCAACCCGTCACGGCAAAGAAATGTATTACCGTGCAGCCGACACCCCTATGGTCGATAAACTGCACCACACCATTGAGGAAATTGCCAAAATTTCCTGTCCCGAATGGCATGACAAATTTGAATGAGAAAAAGACTGTCTGTTTTGAAATAAAACAGTCCGTCTTTTTTTGATAAAAAAATTGCAGGGAGTATCAAAAATGAATGAAACTATCATAAGAAAAAAAATCGTATTTTACGGCTGGGTGCAGGGCGTGGGATTTCGCTACCGTGCCTATTATGCCGCCGAATCATTCGGTGCGACGGGCTGGGTGAAAAACAATTATGACGGCTCTGTATCCATGGAGATACAGGGAACGGAAAAACAAATAGATAACGTCATTATCGCCATACAAAAAGGGAGATTTGTCAATATCGAAAACATGGACTGCAAAACAATTCCCGTTGTTGACGGTGAAACAACTTTCAAAGTAAAATAAATTTTATTAGTAAACGACAAAATAAATCGCCCTATGTCATTCCGAGCGAAGCGAGGAATCTTTGAAAGATTCTTCGTCACTTCGTTCCTCAGAATGACAAAAGGA
>ONIF01000166.1 GCA_900317795.1 uncultured Eubacteriales bacterium
GAAATATCATACCAGGTGCAAATTATGTAAGAACAGTATCTTATCTTCCATTTAATGACCATAACGATACAACGAATCGTGATGAACATCAAATTAGTAACAATCTTGGATTCGGTACTTATTTTGACATCAAATTTAAAATCCGCAAAGACGGAAAAGTAGATACCGTAGATGGAACAGGCTCTGTTAATGCTACTTTTGAGTTCATGGGCGATGATGACGTGTGGGTTTTCATTGACGACAAACTTGTACTTGACCTTGGCGGTGACCATAAAGATACTACCGGTATCATTGACTTCGCTGAAAAAATGGTTTATGCCAACGATGCTACAAAACTCGGCTATAACAGCAATACCGGTGTATATGTTGGAATGGATAACCTTTCTAAAGACCTTACAAAACAGTTGACTGTCAATTTGGAAGATGTTATGGCTGAAGGTACTTTCAATTCGGACGGTACTTATAATCAGAATATGACACATACTCTCCGAATGTTTTATATGGAACGTGGTATGTTTGAGTCCGACCTCTTTGTAAGATTCAATTTCTCTACTATCCCCAATGAAAACAACCTCAAAATCAGAGAAGTAACAAGATTTGAGAACATCAATGAAGGTCTGCTTGACCTCACAATGAAAGCTGCCGACTATGATGTATTCAACTACACCATTTCCAATGAAGGCACAACCGAAGAAGATGTAGGCAAAAGCGGCATACTCTCCCCTACCTACAACTCTTATGAACGTAATGTCAGTCAGAAAGCAGTGCTTTCGGGAGATACTATCCCACATTATATCTATCTTGATACAAGTAAAGCTTTGGATGGCGGCAGATGGAGTTCCGGAAGTGCCGTTATAAAAGCCGAACTCTCACCGTCCGAAACGGTAACAGGCGTAAAAGTCGATGGAGAAGATTATTTGTTCCGCTTTGATGTGAGCGACAAAGAATATACTTCCGTCAAATTCAGACGCTACAATCCCTCAACAGGCAGTGAGTGGGACGCTACCAATACTGTTGATTTCAGCGAGTATGCGACATATAAAATCCAAGCCTGGAAAGATAATGTCACACTTGAAAGCGAAGGCAGCCGCTATGAAGAACATGACTTTATTCCGGATTCTACTAACGCTGTTAAGAATGTCAACTATATCTGGACAGATGAATTTGCAAGTTTTACAGGTACTGATACAAACGGTCTTACCGGTACAACTGATGATTTAGGCTCTTTCAATCTCATGTACGGTACAGATGAAAAAGAATCTTCCGCAGAATTCAAAAGGCAGTTCAAAAAAGAAACCGATACTGAAAAAAGTACCATGTATGTCAATCAGAATGATGCTCTGTGGATTATCGGAAGAGAAAACGGTGATGTGGGAGCTTTCTCCAAACCGGAAGAAAACGGCAGAACCGTCAGTGAATACTATAATACCACTGTAACGGTAAAAGACAACAAAGAACGCTTGATATTGTCAAAAGGTTCAAATGACAATCCGGCTCAAACCCAGTACAGCTATAAAAATGGCGAGGGTGCCGATGAAAACGATCCTGTTCAGCTTATTGAAACTTTCGTCAATAAGCCCAATGTTGGTGCAATCACCGTTACAAAACAGCTTAACCCCACCGATACTGTAACAGATAGTTTTGCATTTACAATAAGTCTTTATGATGTATTCGGTGTTGAGGGCATGAATGTGACGGATTACTCAAACATTAAGGCTACTGTCACCAAGACTAATGGCAAGAGTGAAACCACTCCTCTGGGTAACGACGGTGCATTTACTTTGCATTGTGGTGAAACTCTGACAATTCAAGGTGTCCCCTACGGTACAAAATACACTGTTACAGAAACTCCTGCAAAGGACTATACACAGCAAAGCACTACGGCAGACGGTGAACAAAAAGTCTATACAGGTACTTTTGATAATACCACCACAGAGGGAACTAAAATTATTCCTGCTGAGGCAAATCAAGAAACAGTTGTCAACACCCGTAAAACCGGTTCATTGAAACTCTCCAAAGTACTTGAAGGCGATTATTCCAAGACAAATATCAAGGATAATACACCGTTTGATTTTGAAGTGACATTCACTGCTCCGACAGGCGTTGACCTTGCAAATTATACGTTTGAAACAGATCCTGCCGGTATCGTTATCACCAATAACTACAAATTCACGGTATCGGTAAAAGAAAATCAGCCTGTTGAAATTTCAGGTATCCCCTACGGTACAACTTACACCGTAAAAGAAACAACTGTATTGGAAGAAAACTGGTCAAATAACGGTGAGCAAAGCGGTGAAATCGGTGAAACTGCATCAACTGCAACAATCACCAACACCTATACACCGCCTGCACCCAAGTACGGCAGTCTTAAAGTTTCCAAGAACGTTCTCGGTGCAAACGGCTTGGAGGATATTACCCAAGAAATGAAAGAACAGAAATTTACTTTCACTGTTACACTTTTCAACGGTGGTGACGCTGTAAACGATACTTTCACTGCTTCAACGGGCAGTATCGAATTCAAAGACGGCTCCGCAACATTTACACTCTGCGATGATGAAAGCATTGAGATTTCCAATATCCCCATTGGTTATACCTACACTGTAAAGGAAACAGTCAATGCAGAATATGACACGACTTTTGAGAGTGAAACAGGCACTATCGAAGAAGATGGTGTAACAGGCACTATTGCAGAAAACGTTATTGCAGAAGTGAAATTTACCAATACAAAGAAATTCATTCCCTATACACTGCCTGAGTCAGGCTTTGAAGATACAAGAATGTATTTTGTATTCGCCCTTTCGGGAATGATGTTATGCGGATTGGCTTACTTCCTCGTAAACCGCAAAAAAATTAGCAATTAGCAGTCAGCAATTAGCAATGAATGACAAAAGCCACTTTATTTCGTAAAGAAATTTACTGAAATAAAGTGGCTTTTTTATATGAAACCGATGTTCAAAAATATAGTAAACGTCACTGAAAATTTCCTTTTGTCATTCTGAGGAACGAAGTGACGAAGAATCTTTCAAAGATTCCTCGCTTCGCTCGGAATGACATACTGAGGAACGAAGTGACGAAGAATCTTTCAAAGATTCCTCGCTTCGCTCGGAATGACATAGGGCAATTTATTTTGTCGTTTACCATAATTGCACACTGCACATTGCTAATTGCACATTGCTAATTGCTCATTGTTTTTATCTGTTGTTGACTGTTTCGGGATATAAGTCATGGTGTGAAAGTCTGTCCCATGCAAGCTGTTCCCATTTTGTATCGGGTCTGCCCCAGTTGCAGTACGGGTCTATCGAAATTCCCCCTCTTGGCAGAAATTTTCCCCATACTTCAATATATTTCGGGTTCATCAGTTTTATCAAGTCTTTCATGATGATATTCACACAATCTTCATGAAAATCCCCGTGATTTCTGAAACTGAAAAGGTATAATTTAAGCGACTTGCTTTCGACCATAAGCCTGTCGGGAATATATGAAATATATATGCAGGCAAAATCGGGCTGTCCTGTTATCGGGCATAAACTCGTAAATTCGGGACAGTTGAATTTTACAAAATAGTCATTCTCTTTATGCTTGTTTTCAAACGTTTCAAGCACTTCGGGCGAATAGTCATTCGGATATTTTGTATTTTTATTTCCCAGAAGTGTCAATTCACTCATTCCAATTCCTCCATTATTCCGTTTGCTCTGAAAGCCGCTATCCTGTCACGGCACGTTCCGCATACTCCGCATGGCTTTTCTCCGCCCTCATAGCAACTCCATGTCATTTTATACGGCACTTTTAATTTCAGCCCCTCTGCCACTATATCCGCCTTTTTCATATTTACAAACGGGGCTGTCACTTTCAATGCGTTTCCGCTGCCTATATAAATTGCACTGTTTATTGCATTATTGAACTCCTCACTGCAATCGGGATAGGCATTTCCTGCCGCATCATCTGTATGTATGCCATAATATATTTCCGTACAGCCGTTTGAAAGTGCCACGCTTGCCGCACATGACAAAAATAAACCGTTCCTGAACGGCACATACGTTGAAACAGGCTTTCCGTCTGTCTTTTCAAGCTGTTCGGCATAGCTTTCCTTTGGAATGTCCTCACCCGACGAGCTTAACAAGGAACAGTCCGAGCCTTCAAAAATCCTTGCCAAATCAAGCTTTTTCAGTTCTACTCCATAATACTCCGCTATTTTTTCGGCTGCCTGAATTTCTTTGGTATGTTTTTGACCGTAGCTTATCGACAACGCTGTTACATTGTTTTTTCCATACTTTTCAACGGCTATTGCAAGGCAAGTTGTACTATCTACACCACCGCTGAACAACACAAGTGCTTTCATATTCTCTCTCCTTTACTTTTAGAGTGGAGTGTGGAGAGTTGAGAGTGAAGTTATTACACTTTTCACTCCACTCTTCACTCTCCACTCTTCACACTCATTTAAATCTGACAAGGGATTTTAAATCGTTATCGGTTCTAAACTGTCCTCTGAAAGTTTCGGTGATAGTTTGTGCAGATACGTTTTTTATTCCCCTTGCAGTCATACAGCTGTGTGAACCGCTTATTGCAACCGCTACATTAGGAGTGCCTGCCGCTTCGGATATTATCTCTGCTATGTCATTTCCCAATCTCTCCTGTAATTGCAGACGTTTTGCCGCCATGTCACATATCCTTGCAATTTTGCTCAGTCCCAAAACCTTTCCATGAGGAATATACGCAACATTCACTTTCATGTCATACATCAATGCAAAGTGATGTTCACAATAGCTGAATACCGTTATATCACGCATGACAACCGTGTCATTGTTCGGCACGTTAAACGTCTTTCCAAACATCTGTGCTATATCGTGATTGCTGTATTGTATGCCCTCCAAGACTTCTTCCAGCATTCTCGCCACTCTTTCGGGTGTTTCCAAAAGTCCCTCTCTGTCGGGATTTTCGCCTATTGCCTCCAAAATCCCTCTGACATGATATTCTATTGCTTTTTTATCCATTATACGCCCCTCCTGTTCGGCTCCCATATAAACTTATGCAACTGTAATTGCAGTCTTACTCCGTTCAAATTCCTCTTTATCATAAAATCCACTATTTCGGCAGGATTTATTTTATCGAAAACGGGACTTATATAAACATGGCACTTCTCTGAAAGTGAATATTTTTCTATCACTTCAACAGCCTTTTCCAAATCCGCAATGCTTCCCGATACAAATTTTACTGTATCGCTTTTTTCAAGCAGGCTGAAATTATCTGTATTCATATACTTTTCCATATTGCTTGACGGCAATTTATAATCCATTGTAAAAACAGGTCTGTTTTTCATTAAGGCAAACTTTTCAAGAAATACACTGCCGTTTGTTTCGATTTCCACACGGTTTCCTTGAGAGATAAGTTTTTCAATCAGATTTTCAATCCCCTCTTGAAGCAAAGGCTCACCGCCCGTGAGAGTGACATTTTTAACACCCGTATTTTTCACAAGTTCACATATCTCTTCCGCACTCATACTTTTATATTCGACATTAAATTCATTTGCCCATTTCGTGTCGCAGTACGAACAATGCAGATTGCACCCCTTAAACCTCACAAATACAGCCAATTCGCCTGCACGGGTACTCTCCCCGTTGATGCTTACAAAGCTTTCCGCAACCTCAAACATTTTCATTCCTCCGAATAAACCGCACAATTTTCGGGTGTTTCATAGACCGTCACTCTTGAAATATTCAATCCCTTTTCTTTCAGCACATCAAAAAACATCTTTGCAAAATTCTCTGCCGTAGGTCTGCACTCTATTTCAATAAGCCTAAAATCTTCCTCTTTCAGTGCAGAAAGAGTTTTTTCTTTGAGAGAGTTTTTTTCATAAATCAATCTGTGGTCATAAAAATCCGCAAGATTTTTCACTTCCCTCTTAAAGTCACCGAAATCTATCAGCATATCTCTTTGAAAGCCGTCTTTTTGAAGTGTTTCGCCCGTTATTTCAACCTCAATTACCCACCTGTGACCGTGAATATTTTTGCACTTTCCGTCATAGCCGTATAAAAAATGGGCTGAATCAAAATGTGCCCGAGTTTTCAAAGCGTACAATTAAATCCCTCCTAAATAAAAAGTACGTCTGACACAAAATCAGACGCACTCTACAAACTTCAATGTAAAATCTGGTTTTGTTTAACGACAGGTTGATACCAAAACTGTCATATTCAGAGTGGAGTGTTGAGAGTGGAGAGTGGAGTTGTCCTGCTCTCCACATCATTCTCAAATTCCACTTTTTTATTTTCTTGCATTTCGGCAGAAAGTTAAGGCTTGCAAACGCTCCACTCCCAACTCTCCACTCTCCACACTTTATTCAACTTTTGGGAGTTTTGCAACGCTTGCTGCAATTTCCTCATCTGTCGGGATATAGTCGGTCATTACACCGTCATTGAATTTCTGATATGCGACCATATCGAAATAACCTGTACCCGTAAGACCAAAGAGAATTGTTTTTTCCTCGCCCGTTTCCTTGCACTTGAGAGCCTCGTCGATTGCACCCTTGATTGCGTGTGAACTTTCGGGAGCAGGGAGAATTCCCTCCACTCTTGCAAACTGTTCGGCAGCTGCAAATACTTCTGTCTGTTCGTAGGCAACAGCCTCCATATAACCGTCATGGTAAAGCTGGCTGAGGGTTGAGGACATTCCATGGAATCTCAATCCGCCTGCATGGTTCGGTGACGGGATAAAGCTGGAGCCGAGTGTGTACATTTTAGCCAACGGGCATATCATACCTGTATCACAGAAATCATAAGCAAATGTGCCTCTTGTAAAGCTGGGGCATGATTTAGGCTCAACGGCAATTATTCTGTAATCATTTTCGCCACGAAGTTTTTCGCCCATAAATGGTGAAATCAATCCGCCCAAGTTTGAACCACCGCCTGCACAGCCTATGATAATGTCAGGCTTTACGCCGTATTTGTCAAGAGCCGCTTTTGCTTCAAGACCTATAACAGACTGGTGCAAAAGTACCTGATTCAAAACAGAACCCAATACATATCTGTAACCCTCTGTATGAGTAGCAACTTCAACGGCTTCCGAAATAGCACAGCCAAGACTGCCTGTTGTGCCGGGGTGTTCGGCAAGAATTTTTCTGCCTACTTCTGTCGTTTCCGACGGTGAGGGAGTAACGTCTGCACCATAGGTACGCATTACTTCACGGCGGAAAGGTTTCTGCTCATAGCTGACTTTTACCATATAAACTTTACAGTCAAGTCCGAGATATGCACAAGCCATTGAAAGAGCCGTACCCCACTGACCTGCACCCGTTTCGGTTGTAACGCCTTTCAACCCCTGCTTTTTCGCATAATAAGCCTGAGCGATTGCAGAATTCAGTTTATGGCTGCCGCTTGTATTGTTGCCCTCAAATTTATAGTAAATTTTTGCAGGAGTGCCGAGAGCCTTTTCAAGACAATATGCACGGATAAGCGGTGCAGGGCGGTACATTTTATAGAAATCTCTGATTTCCTGCGGAATTTCAATGTAGGGTGTCGTGTCGTCAAGTTCCTGTTCAACGAGTTCCTTACAGAATATACCACTCATTTCCTCTGCTGTCAAGGGCTGATGTGTTGCGGGATTGAGAAGCGGTGCAGGCTTGTTTTTCATGTCTGCACGGAGGTTATACCATTTCTGCGGAATCTCCGATTCATCAAGATAAATTTTGTACGGAATCTTATTTTCGCTCATTTCAAATTTCTCCTTTTAAAATATATTTGCTCAAGACAAACAAAAAAGCCCGCCCCCAAGCATACAAAATGCGGGGACAGGATAAAATTCCTGCGGTGCCACCCTGCTTGACACTTAACGTGTCCACTCATGTGTACAAACATACACCTGCTTCATTAACGTAAAGCAACCACGTCTTGCATACTCTGCCTAAAAAAGCATTTCTGTTCGCCCTCAGAAGTCCATTCAGCCCTGTTTTTTCTGCTGCAATCACACCGCCTGCAACTCTCTGTGAGATAATTCTCAAAGCCTACTTACACTTCGTCATC
>ONIF01000106.1 GCA_900317795.1 uncultured Eubacteriales bacterium
GTCGGCTTTGCCGTGCCTGTCAGAAAGTGGCTTGCCGATGACAAGTATAATAAAAATATCAAAGAAAGCCTTTTCGGTGACACTTCAAAAAAATTCTTCAATGAAAGCGAAATAAAAGCCCTCTGGGAAAGCTACATCAACGGTGAAGAAAACCTCTGGGGCAGGGTATATGCGATATATGCCTTTATTCTCTGGTATGACATGAAATTCCCAAAATAACTCGTTGTACCGGTAAAAACGCAAAATCAAGTTGATTGGCTGTTCAGACCCCTCCGTCAAAAATTGACAATTAAAATTGTCAATTTTTGCCACCTCCCCTTTCAGGGGAGGCAAGGGTGGTTACAGCAAAATTATTAGTGTATTTTTGTTACTTTTCATAAACTGTAATTTCAAAAAACTGATTTCAAGTCTAAAACTCGGCTCGCCTCCCCTGAAAGGGGAGGTGTCATTTCATCACATCAGTGATGAAATGACGGAGGGGTCAGCGGTCGAAGAACCAAGTTGGAATTTTTCAATGTACCGGCACAAGAGGTCAAAATAACAAAAAAGGCTGTTTCCTCAGTGAAACAGCCCTTTTTTCATTCTTTGTCGGCTATGAATTCCTTAGCCATATTCATAACTTCTTTTCTCTGCTTGGGATTGAGATTTTGGGATTGAGATTGCGTACTACAAAGAGAAGTTCCACTTCATATTTTGTAGTGGCGTGTGTACGGTATTTCTGAGTTTCGTCCTCCTGAGCGGCACCCGAATGAATTTCCGCAATAGCGTCTTCCAATTCTTCTTCAACGCCTTTAAGGAGTGAAGTATAGCTGACATTGAACACCTTTGCTATTTTTATCAAAGTATTGATGTCGGGCTTGGTTTTGCCTGTTTCATAGTAGGTGTAGGTGGAACGCTCGATTTTCAGACGGTCAGCCACCTGCTGCTGAGTAAGACCACACTCGTGCCTGTAATATTTGAGCCAGTAAGAAATCATGCTGTACATTTTTTGTAATACCCCCATGTGATTTGGATTTTTATAACGTCTTACAGGCACATTATATAACATATTTTTTCATTTGTCATTACTTTTTTTGAATTGTTAATATTTTAGTAATATTTTTTTCAATTTTCTACATTTGCTACAAATTCCAGTAATTTATTTTGTGCATTTTTTTAGACAACTTTCAAACAAATTTTTTATATTTTTAAAAAAAATCCCCTTTCAATCAATATTTATTGCATTTTTGTCATTGAATATTAAAAATTTGTCACCATTATCACAGAAAATTGTTTTCACACAAAAAGTTTGTAACCTGCTTATATCGGGTATTTTTTATGTGAAAAAGTAAATTGATAATGGCAACTTCTTCCATTGAACACCGTGATTTTTTCACTTTATTCAACTGCAATAATCTTCTATAAGCCTGTTGAGAGCCCTTCTGTCGGGGGCATATATCCCTTTTTTAAGCAATTCCCTGTCCGTTTCGGGAAGCGTGCTTAAATACACATCACTTATATATATAGGATAGTCTTTTCCGTTTTCAAAGGCGGCAACCTTGTTTTCATACACCGAAAGCCTGTATTTATCTTCGTTTACGGTGCTTGGCTGTTCCTCAGCGGAAATTTCACTTAAAAATGATTTTTCCGAAGGGGCTGCCGTACTCTTCGGGGCATACAGTCCCGTTATCATAACACATATCAATAATATTATCCCTGTAACCGTCATTAAACTTTTCATATATCACATCTCCCCTGCTTTTATTTTTAGAAATTATAACAGATTTATTCACGATTTTTAAGGTTTTTTTGACAAAATCATAGATATTTTAATTTTAAAAAAAAATTATTCCATTTTGGCGAATTTGTGTTATAATAGAAAAGATGATTTTGAAAAATTATTCTAACGGGAGGCTTTTTTGAAACATGAGAAAAACCGATATAAGCAAGTATAAAGACGAGGCTGCTCCATCTATTCTTGACCTTGCACTCTCGGCAGCAGGCGGTGTGTTCGCCTTTCTTGGCAGGATATTCTTTTCAATCCTGCTTGCAATGGCCGTAACAGGCATTGTTATCGGTCTGTCACTTCTTTTCTACATTCTCGGTATCGCCAATGAACCGCTTACTATCAATCTCGATACCATCACCCTCAATCAGACAAGTAAAATTTATATCCAAAATTACGAAACTCAGGAGTGGGAGGAAGATAAACAACTCTACTCTACCGAAAATCGTGTTTGGGTAAATTTTCAGGACATTCCAAAACAAATGATTAACGCTCAGATTGCTATTGAGGACAAGAGATTTTGGGAACATGACGGCGTTGACTTGAAAAGAACCGGCGGTGCTATCTTCAATCTCGCAACAGGCGGTTCTCAGTTTGGCGGCTCTACCATTACGCAACAGCTTATCAAAAACCTTACTGATGACAATGAAAACAGTATCAACCGTAAATTCAGAGAAATCTTCCGTGCTTTCAAGCTGGAAAAGGCTTATTCCAAAGACGACATTATTGAAACGTATTTAAATCTTGTCAACTATGGCAGCGGCTGCCGTGGAGTGCAGTCAGCCGCAAATCTCTACTTCAATAAAGATATTCGGGATTGTGACGTTGTGGAATGTGCCGCTATTGCGGGTATTACTCAAAACCCCTATGCATACGACCCCCTCACGTACCCCGAAAACAATGCCAAAAGAAGAAATACTGTTCTCTGGGAAATGATGGAACAGGGTATGCTCTCTTATCAGGAATACCTGGACGCAAGACTTGAATCAAATGAACTCAAATTTGTCGGCTATATCGTTGACTCTGATGAAGATGATGATACAGGCTGGGGCTGGTATGATGACAGGCTTTTCAGAGATGTCACGCAGGCTCTCCAAAAGGAATTTCACATTACCGCCTCCGAAGCCGAAGATATGATATACAGCAAAGGCTTGAGCATATACAGTGCCATTGACACAAGGGCACAGGAAATTGCCGAAAGACACATACATGAATGGAGTACCCCCACTGACCCCACTTTGCAGGTGGCTTATGTCATGATGGACTTTGACGGCAGAATAAGGGCAACTGTCGGAGGCAGGCAGGAACATGACGGTAAACTTCTTTGGGATATTTGCAGTCAGTCCGCTTTACAGCCCGGTTCTACCATTAAGCCCCTCTCCTCTTATGTAATCGCCCTTGACCAAAAATTGATTAACTATACTTCTCTCGTATCAGACCGCCCCGATTATCAATGGGATATGGTTGACGGCTACTATGTATCGGGTCCGTCAAACTGGTATAATTCCTATTATGGTGACATTCCTCTTAACAGGGCGTTGAACTTATCTACCAATGCGACAGCCGTTTCCGTGCTGAAAGAAATCGGTCTTGATACAAGCTATAACTTCCTTACACAAAAACTTCACTTCCGACACCTTGACCCCGAAAAAGACAGCAATAATAAAGCCGGTCTTGCAATCGGCGGTTTTCATGGCGGTACTACCATAGAGGAAATGACAGCAGGCTATCAGATATTCTGTAACGGCGGTTACTGCTATGAGCCTTACACATTCTACTATGTAACAGACCATGACGGAAATGTCATTCTTGATAACCGTGACAGAGGTCGTGCAGACCATGTTATCTCTACCGAAACTTCCACTATTATGAACAGACTTCTGCATGACGTTGTTAATTCGGGCACATCTGCTCTGGGCTGGCGTGCAGCCATTCCCGGCTGGGATATTATCGGCAAAACAGGTACTACCGACTATGCTTTTGATAACTGGTTTATGGGTGCTTCTCCCTATACAGTGGCAGGTATCTGGACAGGTCACGACATTCATTCAAGTATCGCCATTGACGAACAAAGTAAAGTCCACGTTCTCTGGAAAGATATTATGCAGGAATTTCTTGAAGATAAAGAACACAAAGAGTTTGAACTCGGCGGAGATGTTATCCAGCACAACTATCTCAAAGACAGCGGACTTCTTACGGATTATCATGTAGGCGATGCCGTCGGTGTAGGCTACTATACAAGTGACAATATGCCGGGATATTCAAGCTATAATCCGTATTACACTCCGTCAAGAAATAATTATAGCAACAATGACGATGATGATGACGACGATGATGACGATGATAACGATGATAACGATGATGACGGCGGTGACAGCGGAGATGATGATGACGGTGGCGGAGATGACGACGAAGAATAGTGTGGAGAGTGAAGAGTGGAGAGTGGAGTTAATGATAAATTCTGCTTCTTTGCTTTACGCACAAGGAAAGTGAAATTTAAAAAAGTGGATATTTGGGAGTAAGTGGAAATAGCTCCACTCTCCACTCTCAACCCTCCACTCTAAAATAAAAAGGAGTTTTAATTTTATGGTACAGGTTGCAGTAATGGGACATGGTGTAGTAGGTTCGGGAGTTGTGGAAGTACTCTCTCAGCACGTGGAAAGCATTGCCAAACGTGCGAAAGAGGAAATTGCAATTAAATATATTCTTGATATAAGAGATTTTCCCGACAGTCCTTTTGCAGATAAGTTTACAAAGAATTTTGAAGATATAATCAATGATGAAGAAGTAAAAGTTGTTGCAGAGGTAATGGGCGGTGTCAATCCTGCATACGACTTTACAAAGAGATGTCTTTTGAAAGGCAAAAGTGTTGTCACTTCCAATAAAGAACTCGTTGCCACAAAGGGTGCGGAACTGCTTAAAATCGCAAAGGAAAACAATGCCAATTATCTTTTTGAGGCAAGTGTGGGCGGTGGTATTCCGATTATAAGACCTATCAGCCAATGCCTTGCAGCGAATGATGTGATTGAAATTGCAGGCATTCTCAACGGCACGACTAACTTTATCCTTACAAAGATGATAAGGGAAAATATGTCGTTTGATGACGCTCTTAAAATGGCTCAGAAACTCGGCTATGCGGAAAAAGACCCGACTGCCGATGTAGAGGGACATGACGCTTGCAGAAAAATTTGTATATTGGCTTCCCTTGCCTACGGAAAGCACGTTTATCCCGAATACGTACACGCAAGCGGTATTACAAAAATTGCTCTTGAAGATGTTGCTTATGCAGCTTCATGGGGCGGTGTTATCAAGCTTATCGGTCAGGTCAAAAAGCTTGATGACGGCAAACTTGATGTGACAGTTGAGCCTATGCTTATTTCAAAGGAAAGTCAGCTTGCCAACGTAGATGACGTTTTCAACGGCATTCTTGTAAGGGGCGACTCCACGGGAGATGTTGTATTTTACGGAAAGGGTGCAGGCAAACTTCCGACAGCCAGTGCCGTTGTTGCAGATATTATCGACTGCGTAAAGCACCTTAAAGCAAGAAAATATCTCTATTGGTCAGACGGTGACGGCTCTATTGTAAAGCCCTATGAAGAAACGGTTTACCCGATATATATCAGAGTGGGCAGTACTCTCAATAAACAGGCTGTTTTTGAAAAAGTATCAGGTTTGTTCAGGAATGCCCGTTCAATCGTAAGGACAAATGCCCCCGAAAATGAGTTTGCATTCGTTACAGATGACATGAGCGTTTCGGAACAGATCAATGCTTTGTCTGCTCTCGAAAATGACGGTGTTAAAATTTTGTCAAAAATCCGTATTTCGGATTTGTAATATATAAATAATTGGAGGAAAGAAAATGAGTCTGATTGTACAGAAATTCGGAGGCAGTTCCGTTGCAAATGCCGAGAGAGTTTTCAACGTTGCAAAGATTGTCACCGATACCTACAAAAAAGGCAATAAAGTTGTAGTAGTGGTGTCCGCACAGGGAGATACAACTGATGACCTTATCGACAAGGCAAATGAAATCAATCCCGACGCTTCCAAGCGTGAAAAGGATATGCTTCTTGCCGCAGGCGAGCAAATCTCTATTGCACTTTTGGCTATGGCGATTGAAAAACTCGGTTGTCCTGTTATCTCACTTCTCGGCTGGCAGGCAGGTTTCCAGACAACTTCTGCATACACCTCTGCAAGAATTAAGAGAGTGAAAACAGACAGAATTGAAAAGGAACTTGATAAAAACAATATCGTGGTTGTAGCAGGCTTTCAGGGCGTCAACCGCTATGAAGACGTGACAACCCTCGGCAGAGGCGGTTCCGATACAAGTGCCGTTGCCATCGCAGCAGCTATGCACGCTGATTTGTGCCAGATATACACCGACGTTGAGGGCGTTTATACGGCAGACCCCAGAAAAATCAAAAATGCACAGAAACTCCAGTATATTTCTTATGACGAAATGTTGGAGCTTGCAACTCTCGGTGCACAGGTTCTCAATAACAGAAGTGTTGAAATGGCTAAAAAATATAATATCGAACTCGAAGTGCTTTCCAGTCTTACAAGAGCACCGGGTACTATTGTCAAGGAGGCAGCTAAAATGGAAAAAATGTTGATAAGCGGTGTTGCAAAAGATACCAATGTTGCAAGAATATCGGTTGTAGGTGTACCCGATGTACCGGGATTTGCTTTCAAGATGTTCTCAAAGCTCTCTGCAAAGGGCATTAACGTGGATATAATCCTTCAGTCAATCGGTCGTGACGGCACTAAAGATATTTCTTTCACCGTTGCCAAGGACAACATGAAAGACGCTGTTGCAGCTATGGAGGACTATATTGCAGTTGTGGGCGGAAAATCTGTTTCAGCAGATGACAAAGTTGCAAAAATCTCTATTGTCGGTGCAGGTATGGAAAGTCATGCGGGCGTTGCTACAAAGATGTTTGAGGCTCTTTATGACGCTCAAATCAATATCCGCATGATTTCTACAAGCGAAATCAAAGTTTCCGTTCTCATTGACGAAAAAGACGCTGATGCGGCAGTTGCGGCTATCCACTCAAAATTTTTTGACAATGACTGAAAAAAAGCTTGCATAAGCTGAGTTTGTGTGTTATAATATACTGGTCTTTAAATTACCGTCACTTGTGATGGGGTTAAAAGCTCGGCTTTTGTGCCGTACTTTGAAACGGGCAGTCCTCTGCTTTCAATAAAGCATGAATGTCTTAAATAACAGGAGGTTCTTAAAATGGACGCATTGAAGAAAATTGCAGAAAGCTCTATGAAAACCGAAATACCTCAGTTTTCAATCGGTGACACCATCAAAATCGGTGTAAAAATCCGTGAGGGCGACAAGGAAAGAGTACAGATGTTTGAAGGTACAGTTATCGCTAAAAAAGGCAGC
Source organism: uncultured Eubacteriales bacterium (assembly GCA_900317795.1). Taxonomy (GTDB): domain Bacteria; phylum Bacillota; class Clostridia; order Oscillospirales; family Acutalibacteraceae; genus UBA1213. The sequence continues at coordinate 7,158 of ONIF01000106.1, forward strand.
GGTGTGGCAGAAACTTTCACAGTTCGCCGTGTATCCTACGGTGTAGGCGTGGAGAGAGTTTTCCCTGTACATTCACCTAACGTTGTATCTGTTCAGGTAGTCAGAAGAGGTCGTGTCCGCAGAAGCAAGCTTTACTATCTGCGTGACAGAGTGGGCAAGGCTGCCAAGGTTAAAGAGCAGATCAAATAATCATCTGATTGAAAAAGGGGCAAGACCGTGTTGTTTTGTCCCTTTTTT
>ONIF01000159.1 GCA_900317795.1 uncultured Eubacteriales bacterium
ATGGTTGTAATCCTAATTCAGGACTTCAAGCAAGCCATTTCAGCCGCCTTGAAATAGGGCTACCCTAACAAATCGTTATGTCAGCGGTGCAAAAGTCGTAATTTATGACCGTAGGAACAGAAATGCAGGTGATAGGACAAAATGGACTATCATCAACAGGCTAATGCACTGTTTCAGTGTGTCAGATACAGGGGTGAACGATTTGTTCACCCTCAAATATGACTTTTAACAATCTGTTAAAAGTCAACAGGCTAATGTATGGTTTTGATACATTAGACACGACAGACAAAACGCCCATACCCTCAAAAAAGGTGAATGGGTGCAGTTTTCAAAACTGTCATTTCAGCGGTTTTGAAACTTTACTCAAAGATAATTTGTCGTTGAGCTTATGCCCGAAAAGGACATAAGCATTAAAAGCATTCACAAAAAAGGGCTATTTTGGGACGATTATGTGAGGGGGTGTAATTATATGCCTGAGGGCTATTCCGTGCATTGTGGAGCGTCTGAGAGCCGTTACAGGCTATTCTGAAAGCGTTATTCTATCGGACATGGTAGGAACATCAAAGCAAACTGCCACAATCAGACCGACAGAGCAGGAACACCCAACACTGACACCCGAAAGAGCCTTGATGTATCGGAGCATTGACGAGATACCGCTGTATTCTTCTTCATCAGACAGCGGACACCCGACAGGCACTCACGAAATAAGGCTATTTTGAGAGTGTTTTGTGTGAGGGGTGTAATTATATGCCTGAGGGCTATTCCGTGCATTGTGGAGTGTCTGAGAGGGCATACAGAGCATTTTTAAAGCCGTTTTGTCTATGCCTAATACATCAACACAACATAACAGCAATTATGTTGTGTCTTTTATTGGGGGGTAGCAAATTGCGACACCCTCAAACTCCCCAAAGCGAAAAAGTTAAAACGGTTATATCTCCGTGAGTATCGGAGAGAGCAAGCCGCCCAAAAATGAGCAGGTTGACAGCGGCAACAAGTCAGACCGACCGACAGGAACGAACAGCGAGAGAACAGCCGAAGAACACTTGAAACATGACAGCGGATTGTGTTTTGTGCAGTCGTTCTTGATACTGATTAACTGCACACACAACATATTTTTTCTTCTTTTGGTGAGCCTATGGCGATTTGAGGGGGTACGGGGGAACTTAACCCGAAAGCGATTTTGTCAGTACATTGTACGGACAAAATCTCTGCTTGCGACCTCCTACAGAGGTCTATTTTTTCGTGGTATCGTTCACAAATTATGCGGATAATTTTTTTAAAAAAGTGAAAATATTATATTTCTTCTTTCGGCAAAATGCACAATTAAAATCTCTTAAATAGGCAATTTTCGATTTGTGAAAAGTCACGATTTTTCTTTTTATAGGGTGCAAAGGTTGAAAATTAGCAGAATTTGTGATAAAATATCCGTAGAGATTTATTTTCGTTTTGCAGCCGCCTATTGAGATTGAGGAGGTGAAAGCGATGATTGATGTAACAGCCTTAACCCTTGAGGAAAGACAACTTGTTGAAGCCCGTAGAGCTTATGCGAAAGCATGGAGGGCGAAAAATCCCGACAAAGTAAAAAGGCACGTTGAAAATTTCCTTAAAAAGCAGGCAGCTAAATTATTGGGTGCAGATACCGTCATTTCTGCAAACGATGAAACCAACTGAAAAATTGAATATCCATGAAATAGAAAAAAACAACGGTCAAGAGCCGTCATTCTCTCAACCGTTGCAACCTGTTTCAATTAGTTTACAAAATGCCACCGACCAAAGTGTTTTTGTAAAAGTCATTCCATACCCTAATTATACCCTTTCGAGTATTTCAAAGTATGGGACGAATCACCCATTCATTGAAACGTCCTTTCTAAATTGAAGATATAAAAAATATATCTTTATGTAATTATATAGCATTTTGTGAGGATAGTCAATAACGGAAAAATGACGAAAAAAAATACTGGCGGTAGTAAAAATTGATGAAGTTTTTTATTTTACAAGGCGGCGGCAAACGAAAAAATAAACTCTAATAATGGCAAATTTTTTCTAAAAAAGGAAGAAAATCTATGAAACTCACTTTTAACAAAGAAGAAGTAAAAAAAGCGTTGGAACTCTTAAAGCCTGATGGAGAGCCTTTTGAAATCCGTACTATCAGCAAAAAGGGAAAAAAAAACATAGTCTATCACGGATTTTTCACCGATACCGAAAAAGTAGTTGATGTACTTTCAAAACATAACTTTCCCGATAACATAAATACACAGATATACTTCACATTGAACAGTATCAACAGGGATTTTATCCCCAAAAATGAATACAACGGACTTTTCAAAGGACGTACAACCAACGATGAAAACATTACTGCCTATAAAATATTGCTTATTGACCTTGACACCAAAAGAGAAACGGGAACATCTTCAAGTAGTGAAGAATTGGAAAAATCACATCAAAAGGCAGTCAATGTATATCAGACCTTGAAAGAATATGGATTTGGTGAACCTATAACGGCATTATCGGGAAACGGTTATCACCTGCTGTATAAAGTCAATTTTGAGAATACTCCCGAAAATGCACAGCTTGTAAAAAGCTTTTTGGGAACTCTCAGCCGTCTTTACTCTGATAACATGGTTGAAATTGATACGACTGTGCACAATCCTGCAAGGATATGCAAATTATACGGAACTATTGCGGCAAAGGGAACACCAACAGAGGAAAGACCTCACAGACAGGCTAAAATATTAACCGTTCCTGCTGAACTGTCGGAAACACCAAGGGGACTGTTAAAAGGTTTTGTCAATGAGCATGAGCAGCCGAAAAAAAAGAATACTATGACATTACCGCAAACATACAGCGGCACTTCAAACTTTATTCTCTCTGAATGGATAGCAAAAAACAATGTGCCTATATCCTCAACAGTCACCAAAGGGAACGACACTTATTATTATACTGAATGTCCGTGGAAGTCGTTCCATACAACCGAAGACGGAGAAAAGGACGCTGCAATTATAGAAAAATCAAGCGGTGAAAAGTGTTTCAAGTGCCTGCATAGTCATTGTTCAGACCGTCATTGGAGAGATTTCCGCTCGTTTTATGAACCTAACGCCTACAAATATGATACATCTCTTGCAATGAGCTTTTTCGGCAAAAAAACTTCAAACGATATTCAAACTAACGAAAACAATAATATGCAAGCCGATGAACAGGAATATCAAGAAGTTATCGAACTTGCAAAGGGTAATGTTTTGGATAGGACGGTTGTTGAATATGCAAGCCGTTTCAATAATCTGTCGGATTTTGACGCATTTTTCAATGAGCTTTTGCCTTTTGCTAACTTCCAAAGGCAAAAGACAGCTTTAAAAAACGAAATGAAAGAAAAACGCAAATCCATTGAAGACCGTGAAAGACTTGAAAAAAGAGCAAAAAGGCAGCACGGTCTGCCTGATTGGATATATTTCGATAAGAACGACACTGTTAAAATCAATGAAACTAAGTACATTGAATATTTTGTTGAGAGTTATCCGCTGAAATACACAAACGACACTTTTTTTGACTATTTCGGAAAGAAAAAAGACGGCGAAATTTTGCAAGTGATACATTCGGACATTAAAAATTATATTGTTTCAAATTTAGCAAGAACTGCAAACAATCTTTTCAATGCCTTGAAAAATGCGGTTTATTGCAATGAATTTATCCCCGATATGAAACAGATACATTTCAGGAACGGTATTCTGTCAGCAGATAAAGACGGCTTATTCACTATTTGGGAAAGCGACAGACAGGAAATTTATATCAACAATTTGTCATGCACATACAATCCAAAGGCAAGTTTACCGAAGAAATTTTTATCTTTTCTGAGGGAACTGTTATTTGATGATGATATAATTACACTTCATCAATGGTTGGGGCATTTGTTTTTACCTACCAACAAGCTACAGTTATCCTTGTACCTGCAAGGCAGCGGCGGCGAAGGTAAATCTGTTATCGGAAACATCTTGAAAGAGTTATTCGGGATAAAAAACATCTTTTCAGGCAGAATTGAGGATTTTGACACTAACCGTTTTTCTACTTCTGAACTTGAAAGCAAATTGCTTTTTCTTGACGATGATGTGAGCAATGGGGCACTGAAAAACTCAGGAAAATTTAAAACTATCATTTCAAACGGCGGCAAATGTTTTGTTGAAAAAAAAGGGCAGCAACAGCACAGTATTGATTTGTACACACGTTTCCTGCTATTCGGCAACTATCCGTTAATTTCGTTGTTTGATAATTCTAACGGTTTTTACAGACGTTTTCACTATATCAGAGTAAAGCCAAAAGCAAAAAATAGGGTTGATATTCTTGACATTGAGCACACTTTCCTTGATGAAGAAAAAGAGGGAATTGTGAAGTGGTTAGTTGACGGTCTGAATGAGCTGATACAGAGAAATTGGAGCTTGTATATTTCGGAACGTTCAAAAACAGTCAGCGATGAATTGAAATTTCAGAATGACACTATCCGTATTTTTCTTGACAGTGGTTTTGATGAAAACAGCAATATCATTTTTGGTGCAAATAATAGAGTGCCTGTTGCGGTGCTGTACGATACATACCTTGATTTTTGCCGTGAAAACGGTCTTGATACTGTTGGTAAAAGCGGTTTTTCTAACCGTATTCAATCAATGCAGAATGAATATAATTTACGTTTTTCAACTAATATTCCAACGTGTGACAAAAACGGTGTGTATAAGAGAGTAAGAGGATTTTGGGGTATCGGTGTCAAGACTATATCCGTTCCAAACACAAACTATGAAAACAATACAATACATGGCTAATATAAAAAAGTGCTGTCAGTAAGGTACTGGCTTTTAAAACGTATCATGATACGTGTATGATACGCAAATGATACGTTTTATCAAAGCCTGATTTATATTGATTATAAGCGGACTTTTTGTGCTAATGATACGGTGATACGGTCTTTTTTATAAATTAGTAAATACGTAGATAAAAAAAAAAAAATATGATAATAAAGTATGTTTATTTATCATTATATCATTTATATCAATATTTTTTTTTTTTTTATTTGTAAAGGCTGAATGAGGAAATAAAACGTATCATCATTGCCGTATCATTGCCGTATCATTGCCGTATCATTTTAAAAAAAATAATCTATAAGATAAAAACAGGGGCGTAAAAACACACATAATGAAGATAACAAAAAAATGCACTATATGTGTAATAATTTAAAATGGGAAAAGGGGCAGATAAAATTGATAAAAATTGATGTAACAAAGCCGCTGCATAATGAGGAACTTTATTTTCTGCATGAACTTGACTGCAACGGAAACGGTATAATCTATTTGTGCAAGATGTATTTTTCAAAGGAAATCGTTAAAAAGGCAGTACAGCAAACAGTTGAAATGGCTGAAAAAATGGATTTTTGTGTAGATGTAAAGGGGGTGTGTCTGAATGAGCAATACTGAAAATTTGATTCCGTTCAATGAACGAACAGCGAGCAAACAGCGAGAAAAATATTAAAGCGAAGACGAACCCATGAAGAACGAACTCCGAGCGAACTGAGAGCGAAGCGAGGGTGAAGCAAGGACGAAGCACGAATGAACCACGACAGACAAGTAATTTTATACTTCTATCTGCCTATATCTGCAAGCGGTCGAAAATTGTTTTTGAACAGGTCGGAAACAGGTCGAGGAAGTCAAGAACGAACCGTGAGTGAACCGTGAGAAAATCAAAAAGTGAAGTCCGAACGAACTCCGAAAAACTCAATAAACAATGGACGAACAACGAGGGAACAAAGAAAAATACAAAAAGTATATGTACAATAAATTACACAATAAGTATATTTAAAAGGAATATTCACAATGCTTGATGTTATACGACATTGAGCATTTTTTATTTTGGAAAATCGTGTAATATGGTGCTGATTTTAGAAAAAAAAGTATCTGTGAATGTTTCTGTATCGGTTTTATATTCACAGTAAACATTCACAGAATAACACAGTATCATTTTAAACCGTTTTAAAATTGTATCAAAAAATATAAAAAAATATAATGAAATATAAAAAAATATAATGAAATATTAAACGGTCGGTTAATTTGATATAAAATTGATACAAGAACGGCATTTTCAATATTTCAAGTATCAAAACAGGCTGATATATAACTTTGGGATTGAAAGTGCAATATATGATGTAATACTATGTAATACTGTGTAATTTGGTGTAATACATAAATTGATTATAAAAAAGATACTCCGAAAGAGAGAAAAAAACAAAGGATAAATAAAAAAGTGTGTATGTAATACGTTGTAATACAATGTAATTTCTGTAATACACAAAAAAGAGAGTAAAGGAACATCAAGGCATACTGCCACAATCAGACCGACAGAGCAGGAACACCCAACAAGGACACCCGAAAGAGCCTTGCTGTATCGGAACAGGG
>ONIF01000098.1 GCA_900317795.1 uncultured Eubacteriales bacterium
ATTACGGGTATAATTGTCTTTCTTGTCACGTTGTTTAATTTTCAAGATCCTCGTCACTGTTCTTTCGTTCAGCGACTTGATTATTATATCACACTGTTTCTCATTTGTCAAGAGTTTTTTTAAATTTCTTTAAAAACTTTTTTGCACTCTGTCGAAATTTGTTTTCGTGCGACAGCTTGTTTATAATACCACACTCATTTTGATTTGTCAACCCCTTTTTTAAAAAAATTCTGTTTTTTATAAAAAGTAAAATATAGAAAGAAATGTAATTGATAATTCCCGAAAAGTATGATATTATAAAGGGTAGAATATAAGTGAAAGTGGTGATGTGATATGAAACGGCTTGACACACAGTCGGGCAAAGTAATAGATTATTCGGCATCTGTTGCACAGCTCGAGGAATTTTATCAGAAACAATATGAACTCATCAAGGCAGGCAATACCGACCTTGCAACTTTTGAACTCGTCATGCTTGGAAATGCACTTGATTTTATACAAATGGTGAAAATCTCCTTTGGAGTTGACCTTGACGCAGAGGAAAAGTCTGTCCACGCTTTTGAAGAAGTTCTTGACGCTTTCAAGAGGGGGATTGCCAATAAAAATGTCTTTGATATTGCCGAAAGCAAAATTGCAGAAAAAGCCGCCTCATATTTCGGATTTCTTATTATAGCAAATTCGGGCGGTGAATGGCTTGATACAGATGAAGGGGCAGTTGTTTCCGTAAAGGGCAGAGATGCCTATGTATATGCTTTCATAAAGCAGTACCTTTCGGGAAATGCCGACATTTCTGCAATCCAGTACTACAAAAATACAAAACTTATTAAATAGTGTGGAGAGTTGAGAGTGAAGAGTGGAGTAAATTTCCCAAAATTTCAAGAAAAATTTGCGGTTCATGACTGCTCCACTCTCCACTCCCCACACTCCACTCTAAAAAAATAGTGTGGAGAGTTGAGAGTGAAGAGTGGAGTGAATTTTTCCAAAATTCCAAAAAATTGCGGTTTATAACTGCTCCACTCTCCACTCCCCACACTCCACTCTAAAAAAATAGTGTGGAGAGTTGAGAGTGAAGAGTGGAGTGAATTTCCCAAAATTTCAAGAAAAATTTGCGGTTCATGACTGCTCCACTCTCCACTCCCCACACTCCACTCTAAATAATATTTATGCCAAATTACAGAGCGGACAGAATGTCCGAAGATATTCAAAGAGAACTTGCAGCTATTTTAAGGGAAATGAAAGACCCCCGTTTGCATGACGGTATTATCAGTATCGTAAGGTGTGAAATGGCTCACGACCTTTCCTACTGCAAAATTTATATCAGCTCGATGAACGGCATTGAAACCGCCAAAAATGCCGTGAAAGCCCTCAAAAATGCTCAGGGCTTTATAAGACACGAACTCGGTGTAAGGCTTAAACTCAGATTTGCACCCGCCCTCGCTTTTGAAGCAACGGATTCTATTGAATATAGTGCAAACATTTCGAGAATTTTGAATAGTATAGAATATAGTGAGGAAGACAATAATGAAAACAGTAACGTTTGAGAAATGTGCGGAACTCCTGCACAATGCCGACAATATATTGATACTCATGCACCGTTCGCCCGACGGTGATGCAGTCGGTTCGGGTTATGCCCTTGCCCATGCCCTCAGAAAAGCAGGTAAAAAAGTTATGCCTGTATGTTCCGACGACATTCCCGAAAAATACGGCTATATAACAGATACCCTTGAAGTTCAGAACTTTGAACCCGAATATATTGTAACGGTTGACCTTGCCGACACCCAGCTTTTCGGTGACAAACTGATACAATATAAAGATAAAGTCAATTTATGCATAGACCATCACCCCTCCAATACAGGCTATGCGGAATATGGAATTGTTGACGCAAAGGCAGGTGCTTGTGCCCAGATTATCAAAAAAGTCATCAATGCCATGAATATTTCCATTGACAAAAATATTGCCAATGCGATTTTTACAGGCATTTCCACAGATACAGGCTGTTTCAAATATTCAAACGCAAGTGCGGAATCCTATCAAATGGCAGCTGAAATGATAGAGTGCGGTGCAGACGGATTTTTTATCAATAAATTGATGTTCGATACAAAAAGCCGTCAGCGTCTTGAAATAGAAAGGCTTGCCCTGAATTCTCTCACTTATCACTATGACGGCAAAATTGCCGTAATATTCATTACAAAAGAAATGATGAAAAAATCGGGTGCAAGTGATGACGATACCGAAGGCATTTCGGGTATGCCAAGACAAATTGAGGGTGTTGTGATAGGCATTACCATTCGTGAAAAGGATAACGGCAATTTCAGAGTTTCCATGCGTTCGGCAGGTGACAAAGACGTATCGGCTGTATGTGCGGAATTCGGTGGCGGTGGTCATAAAGCCGCTGCCGGCTGTACGGTAACAGGTACTGCCGAAGAAGTCAAAGAAAAAGTCATTCTTGCCGCAGGTGCAGCTTTATGAATGGCATACTTATCATAGACAAACCTACGGATTTTACTTCATTTGACGTTGTGGCAGTCGTCAGAAAATCCCTGCATGAGAAAAAAACAGGGCATACAGGCACTCTTGACCCTATGGCAACAGGTGTATTACCCATACTTTTAGGCTCTGCCGCAAAAGCTCAGGTATATCTCCCCGATACCGACAAAGAATATATCTGCTCATTTCAATTCGGGCTTGCAACAGATACCCTTGACATTACAGGCAAAATCCTTAATGAATGCCCCTCAAATATTACAACAAATCAAATAGAGGAAATTCTCCCGCAATTTCGTGGAGATATAATGCAAACTCCCCCCATGTACTCAGCCGTTTCCAAAAACGGTGTAAGGCTTTACGAACTCGCCCGAAAGGGCATTGAAGTCGAAAGAGAACCTCGCCCCGTCACCATTTCCAAACTCGAGCTTTTGGACTTTGACGAAAGCACTCAAAGCGGTAAACTTCAAATTGCCTGCTCAAAAGGTACTTACATAAGAGTAATATGTGATGACATTGGAAAGACTTTAAACAACCTCTGTACAATGACGGCTTTAAGGCGTGTAAAAGCCTGCGGATTTGATGAAAGTGAGGCTGTTCCCCTGCAAAAAGTCCGTGAACTCGGTGAAAACGGCATTTTACCCTATATAAAACCCGTTGAAAGCCTTTTCACACATCTTAATGAAATAAATATTACGGACAAGCAGGCTTTCCGTTTCTCCAATGGCGGAAATTTAGCCCTTTCCCGTCTGAAAGGCATTTCCGACAGCACTAACGGCACTCTGTACCGTGTATATAACAATCATGCTTTTATCGGCTTAGGCTCTGTCAATGCCCAACTGAATGAACTTGCATTTGAAAAGAAATTTTGATGAAGGAGCATAATACATCAATGTCAGAAATATTATCCCAAGACGGACGTACAACAAAGCATAAGGCAAAAGACAGCATTTTTACCGCATTGTTTAAAGATGTCAACAATGTTTTCAGGCTGTATCGGGAACTCCACCCCGAAGATACCGTTACAACTGTTGACGATATTGAAATAGATACACTGGAAACCATACTTATCAACGACATATACAACGATCTCGGTTTTCTTGTACATTACGGTGAAAAGGCAAAGTACATCATACTGGTAGAGGCTCAAAGTAAATGGACTGATAACATCACTTTACGCATATTGTTTTATCTCGTGGAATCATACCGCTGTTATCTTGTGGCAACCAAGCAGAGTGAACATTCCACCAAAAGAGTATATTTGCCGGAACCCGAACTGTATGTCATTTATACGGGCGGTAATGCAGTTCCCGAAACCATATCACTCAAAGATAAATATTTCAGCGAAAAAGCCCCGCTGGATCTGCAAGTAAATGTTATCACAATGCCGAATAAAGATACTTTGAACGGTCAGTACATAGCTTTTTGCAAAGTATATGACGAACAACGCAAAATTTACAAAGAAAAACTTGACTGTATCAGAAATACTCTTAAAATATGTATCCAAAAGGGATATTTGAGGGAATTTCTGACACAGCACGAACAGGAGGTAGTAACGATGTTGAACAGTTTATTTGATGAACAGGCACAGCGTAAACAATATGATATTGCCATGAGAGCCGAAGAACGTGCTGAAGGACGTGCCGAGGGACATGCCGAGGGCGAAAAAATCGGCAGAAATAAAGAACGTGACGAAAATATCAAAAATACCGTCATTGCATTAAAAAAATCTTTGCCCACGTTAGAGTCTGTTATCGAAACTATCATGGAAATATTTAAACTTGACAGACAGACTGCCGCAACCAAAGTAACAGCCTATTGGAACTGAATCAATCGGAGTGAAATTTTACATTGAAGATAATTAAACAGCTTGAATACTCAAATCAGCCTACATCTGTGGCATTGGGGTACTTTGACGGCATTCACCTCGGTCACAGAGCCGTTATCAATGACGCTGTCGAGTTTGCCCAAAAAAATAATCTCGTTCCTACGGTATTCACTCTCCTGCAAAGTCCCCGAAAAGTCCTTTTCAACGAAAAAATAGAGGGTGTCATCACTATAAGCGAGAAATTACAGCTTATTCAAAAAATGGGTGTCGGTCAGGTCTATATCATCGACTTCACCGAAATAAGAAATATCTCCGCTGAGGACTTCGTTTCGCACATTCTCAAAGACTGCTTTCACGCCAAACACGCTGTTTGCGGATTTAACTATCACTTTGGAAAGCAGGCTCTCGGAAACAGAACTCTCTTAAAAGACCTCTGCAATAATCTCGGCATAAGCACTTCTTCGCAAAATCAGCTATGCTATCAAAATATGCCGATAAGTTCCACCCGTATCAGAAAATGCATTTCCGACGGTGATATTATCTCAGCCAATGCCATGCTGGGCAGAAAATACGGATTTCACCTGCCCGTCGTTCACGGCAGACAGCTTGGCAGAACTTGGGGTACTCCCACTATCAACCAACTTTTCCCAAACGGACTTGTATGTCCGAAATTTGGTGTATATGCTTCCGAAGTCACCGTTGACGGAAAAAAATTCTGCGGTGTCACCAATATCGGTGTAAAACCTACCATTGAGGACTTTCATGGAGTTATCATAGAAACATGGATGCCAAATTATAACGGGCGTGACCTCTATGATGAACTCTCAGATGTAAGGCTTATCGAATACATAAGACCCGAAAAAAAATTTGACAGTCTTGAAAGCCTTAAAAACGAAATTCTCCTTAACGGCAGACAGGCTGAACAGATTTTTCTTAAAAACCAATAAATTTTTTTGAAAGGAGTTTTTTTTATGAACAGACCTCCAAGACCACCTATGGGCGGTGGACATAGACCACCTCCGCCTCCTCCTCGTGGCGGTGGACACAGACCTCCTCCCCCACCTCCCCGTCCTCACGTTGGCGGACCCTCCTCGTGGCGGAGGCTGTGCCTCCACTATCAGTACAGCGTTTCTCTTAATTATAATCATTGCAGTCGTCTTTTACATGAAATCCACAGGCAGAATGTAAAAAATTGAAAGTTGAAAATTGAAAATGGAAAATGGGAATGAGGAATTGAAAATATTTATCATTCCTCATTCCCCATTCCTAATTATTAAAAAGGGAAGTGAAAATATATGCTGTTGGCTTTCAACGCATCTATGGCAATGCTGATAAGTGTAACGGCTACCCTCTTTGCAGGCATTGTTGTGATTTTTAATAACGGTAATTTAGCCGTGCCGATACCTGTCGGAATTGCACTCATTGTCCTTTCGGGCATAGGCTTTTCTATACTTCTTATGTCCGTTCCCAAGCTTTACAGCGAAACGCTCAAAAGGTGCAGTGATGACATAAACGGCTTTGCAAAAGAACAAAAGTCCATTGCCAAAAGATGTTTCGGCAAACGCAGATTGAATGTACTGCTTAATCTTGCCTTCGGGCTTATCGCACACGAAAGGCTTGACGAAGCCGAAACCATACTTATGCAGATTGCCCCCCATGCCGATAAAACAGGGCATTCCTATAAAATAAAATATCTTCTTTTCAGCCTTATCGCATCGGGCAAAAAAAAGGATTATGCAGGCTGTTCATACATACTCGAAAGGCTTATAAACGAACTCAATACAAACAACGGTTTATTTATCCTCGAAAAAGACGATTATGAACACCTTGCGGAAATCGTTCAGCTTGAAACAGCATTTTATTCACTTTTCCCCGACAATCCCAACTCCAATAAAAAGGAAATTACCAACAAGCTTAATTTTCTTGCAAGAAAATATCTTTCTGCCGAACACTTCACCAATGAACTGTGGAATGAATATTTCACCACGCATTTCAATTATATACTCGGCACAACTTATGCCGTTTCGGGTGATATACGCAGTGCCGAATTTTATTTCGGAACTATTGCAAAACAGCCTTTTACCTATCCCGAAAACGCACGTGCAAGATATTTTCTGCAAACCAAAAATATGGACATATTTTTCCGTCAACAATAAAATCAAAAAACTGCTTTCACCAAGGAAAGCAGTTTTTTTGTAAATTCAATATAATTGCACATTGCACATTGCTAATTGCTAATTGCTTGCGGGCAAAACTTCATTTGAGAAAAGCAGGTATAATTCGGGTGTACTCAAATTTCCGTCGGGGTCTATCCTGTTTGTAACTTCATAGTCACTTACAGCTTTAGCTGTCTTTTCTCCGTAGTAACCTGTAACTTCTCCCTTGAAATATCCCAAATCTTTCAGTCTTTGCTGTATGATTTTTACATTGTTATCTTCCTCGCCTACACGGTATCTCATGCCCTGTGTGATATTAAGCGAATCATCTGCAACCACAACTATAACTGATGTTTCGGAACTTTCTTCCGAACTCTCCTCTATCTCGGAACTTTCCTCAGAACTTTCCTCTATCTCGGAACTTTCTTCCGAACTTTCCTCTATCGCGGAACTTTCTTCCGAACTTTCCTCTATTGCGGAACTTTCCTCCGAACTCTCCTCTATTGCGGAACTTTCTTCCGAACTTTCCTCTATTGCGGAACTTTCCTCCGAACTCTCCTCTATTTCGGAGCTTTCTTCCGAACTCTCCTCTATTTCGGAGCTTTCTTCCGAACTCTCCTCTATTGCAGAACTTTCCTCCGAACTTTCCTCTATTGCGGAACTTTCTTCCGAACTTTCCTCTATTGCGGAACTTTCCTCCGAACTTTCGGCTTTTTCAGACGGTTCTTCGGAATTTCCTCCCGAAAGTGCAGGATACATTATTTCTATCATTTCGGAAAGTACTTGTGTAATGCTGTTTCCCTGACGTTCAAAAATATTCTTGGGTATCTCTGTTACGTTTCCCTCTTTGACAGCACTGAGATTTTTAAATATATCATCTTTTTCAAGCTGTTCTTTCACGCCCGTGTCACAAAAAATATATTTCGGGTCGGACAAGGTGATTTTCTGTATAACGTCACCGTCTTCATGTCCGCATATATTCACGGCATTTGCATATTTAAACAAATTTGCACCAAACGTGTCATCATATACAACATCTCCCTCTGTATCGTACAGATAGCACGCTGTCATAAGAAACTCACTTTCGGGAATTATCCTCTGCAAATCTCCCATAGTCGTTACAACCGAATTTGCTTTTTCACTGCCTTTTTTTCTGCCCGATTTATCCCCCCCTGCAACTGCACATATACTTTCATACAATACGGATAAATCTTCATTATTTTTTGCCTTTACCATTGTAAGAACATTGATATTTTCTTCTTCAAGCTTATTTCTGACATCTCCCGAAAGCGTCTTGTTGACAAACACTACATCGGGATTTGCCGATATGATTTTATTTACATCGGGCTTTTTTTCACTGCCTACTGTCTTTATATCTTCAATTTCCTCTTGTGTGCATTCGTCTGAACGTGCCTTTATCAGTTCCGCATATCCGCAGGCTATCAATATATCCGCCACGGAGTCGTCAAGGCATACGATACTTTCGGGCTTTTCATCAAACGTATATCCCGCTATTTTGACGGGATATTCCGCATCGGGTGACATATATGAACAGCCTGCCCCACCCAATGCAAGAACTGCACTCATCACTACTGATATTATCCTTTTCATTTTTTTCTTTCTCTCTTTCTTTCCAAAGTAATTGCACACTGCACATTGCACATTGCTAATTGCTAATTGCTAATTGTTTAATGAACTGTTTTGCGGCTCTGGGCGAGCGACCTCCACGCTGTATCGCCCATTTTTCCGCCTGTGTGCAAAGTTCCTCTATGCCCATTTCAATGTGACATTCTTTTGCAAGGCTCATTACTATTTCGAGATACTGCTCTTTATCGGGTTTTGAGAAGTTCACCGACATTCCAAACCTGTCTGAAAGTGAAAGACTTTCCTGCATACTGTCATTTCTGTGCATATCGTCACCGTCACGGTCTGAAAACGTTTCCTTTATAATGTGCCTTCTGTTGGAAGTCGCATAGATAAGAGTGTTTTCGGGTCTTGCGGCAAGACTGCCCTCCAATACGGCTTTCAGCTGTGCATAACTCTTATCTTCACCCGAAAATGAAAGGTCATCTATGAATATAATAAATTTCAGCGGTATGGCGGCTATTTTATCGACCAACAGCGGAAACTCCGAAAGCCTGTCTTTCGGCACTTCCACCATTCTCAAACCGTCTTTATAATATTCATTGAGAATTGCCTTTATCGTAGAGGATTTTCCCGTACCCCTATCGCCATACAAAAGACAGTTATTGCTGTCAATATTTTTCATAAAGGCAAGAGTGTTTTTCACAACGGTATTTCTCGGAATGTCATAGCCTTTCAAAGTTGACAGCTTGATATTATCGGGGTGCAAAACGGGCTGTACGTCACCGTCACGCCATATAAATGCCCTGTATCTCGCAAATATACCACAGCCATTCTTTTTATAAAACTCTGCAAGACGGTCAAGCGTATCTTCTTCATCGGAAAATTCGCTTACAGGCAAGCCCGCTTTCCATCTCGGCAAATTCTCCGCTATACTTCCCAACTCATCTCTGTATTTATAGTCGTTCAAAATAATTTCGGGTGAAAGGCTGTATAACTTTCTTATTGCATAAACGTCACGCCTTACCGCATTCAGAACGCTTGACGGTAGAGTTTTTTCAACTCCCTTTGACGCTGCCCTTGAAAAAGCGTTTTCATCAAAAAGTGCCGTTTCGGTAAGTGCCTTTGCAAAACTCTCCGAACACTCTTTATCGCAAAGTACCGAAAAAAATTCTCCCCATGCGTTGCAAAACTCAAATATATCTTTATCAAGTGCACAAAGCAGCCTGTAATATGACTTTGCAACAGACCTGTTTAATATACCTTTATATATCGACAATGACGACATTAAAAGTACCGCTTCTTTTGTAGAATACATAAAAAATCTCACTTCCGATTTATATAATTTACCCATATATTTTATACTAAAAACTCTTTTACGTCAACATTATATTTAAAACAAAATTAAATGGATTTTGCGTATATTTTATGATAAAATATATATCAGAACGGGGGGATTTTGTATGCAGAACAATCTGCTTTCGGAAAAATGTATCAATTTATGGAGAATGAGGGCTACTGTCATTTTAATACTGCTTTCTTTCATTGACGGAGGATTATTTGTATTTTTCCCCGACTGGTCTATATTTCTGGGAATTATTGCCGTTATTGCCTACTTTTTGATGATAATATTCTATTTTCCCACGCTTTACAAAACATGCGGATATTTCTTTGAAAAAGATATTATCTCCATAAGCAGCGGTGTTTTTATCTATCATCAAACCAAAATACCTGTTTCACAAATACAATATTGCGTCATTTCTCAGGGCTATTTACAGAAAATTTACGGGCTGTGTTCGGTAAGGCTCAT
Organism: uncultured Eubacteriales bacterium; assembly: GCA_900317795.1. Taxonomy (GTDB): domain Bacteria; phylum Bacillota; class Clostridia; order Oscillospirales; family Acutalibacteraceae; genus UBA1213. The sequence goes on from ONIF01000098.1 coordinate 9,860, forward strand.
GCTGGCAGGTTCTTTTGAAAGTGTCAGCCAAATTACTCTTATCAACGCTTATCGACTTAAAAACCGCATAGAACATTCAGGTGAACAAAATGGAAAAAAGAAAATATAAAAGAACTCACCCCTTTTCTATCATAAAAAAATTAAAAATATCCGTCTTTCTCGTACTGCTTTCCATCATACAGCAGTTTCTTTACAGACCAAGAGATATTTTTGAATATGTGACGGCACTCGGCTTTAATGCCGTTTATGCAATCGCCGCAATCGCCTATGCCGTTTACTCCTATACCCGATACCGATATAAACTCATAGAAAACGGCATACAAATACATGAAGGTCTTTTTATCAAAAGACGTTTCACCGTGCCTTACTCCAAAATACAAACGATTGTATTTAACCTTGACGCATTTGCGGCAATTTTCGGGGCTGTAAAAGTGTCTTTCGACACGCCCGCAGGTCTGAGCAAAAGTTATGATATATCCGCCTATTTCTCCCGTAAAAATACCAAACTGATACTTTTGAAAATACACGACATGAACCCCGAAACATCTTGTGTAAAGGCAAATTTTATAAGCACTCTTTTATTATGTGCATTCTGGTCAAATCCTGCAACGGGACTTCTTTTTATCGCCCCCGTTATTTCAAAACTCGGTGACGTTGCCGGAAACGAACTTGCCAATAATATATGGCGTACACAATCGGACTTCCGTTTGCGTTTGATTGCCCTTAATATCCCCCCTGCAACCGCCGGTGCGGCAAGTGTACTTATATTAGGCTGGATAATATCCATGTTACTTTGTTTTATGCGTTACGGCGGATTTAAAACCTATAATCAAGGCGAATATATCGTAATTTCAAAAGGGCTCGTAAATAAAAACATCACTTTCACCAAAAGAGCCTGCCTTTCCGCAATAACCGTTGAACAGGGACTTCTTATGCACCTTATGGGAATTTACACTTCGGGCATTTTTACCATAGGCTCGGGCAAATTAAAGGGTGACAGAAGTATTATTATCGCACCCGAACATAAAAAAACGTTTTTCTCCTCTCTGCAAAAGCTTCTCAAAATTTCCCCAAAGGAAAAAATGTCTGTTCGTACCGCCAAAAATACCATGCCTGCTTATTTATATTTCCCGTTTTTTGTAACAGCCGTCACGGTTCTTACCATCATGCTTGCCGATAATTTCAGTATCATAAATGACCTCTTTAAAGCACTCCTTTTATTTTTATTGATACCGCTTTTTTGGTGGATGCTTTTCAGAGTGTTCGCCCATGAACGCTCTCATTTAGGCATTACTTCAAAATATCTCGTTGTATGCGGTTTCAAAAGGCTCACCCTCAAAACATACTATATCCCATTCGATAAAATACAATGTGTGAAAATAACCCAAAGCATACCTCAAAGAATTTCGGGCACTTGCAACATACAAGTATATTTGTATTTTGAAAACCGTGCCCTGCACACCGTCAAGCATATTCCTCTTGATAAAGCCAAAACTCTCCTCTCCCATAAAAAAATACACTTCTTTTAAAAAAGTAGAAAAATCCCGACTTTTCAAAAATAAAAGTCGGGATTTCTTTTATTACATTTTTCCGGCAGATATGTTATCATAATTTCAGTTCAGACGAACGTAAATTAAACTGATTTTTTTGTAAACGACAAGGAGGATTTTATTATGAGCTGGGAATTGATTGTATGCGTAGTTGTTTTTATTGTAATAGGTGCGGTTGCCAAAAAATACGGTATGAACCGCAGTTACACCGCAGGCAAACATATGTTCAAAAATAGTGACGGCAATCTTGAGGAAAACAAGAAAAAAGACTTCTCCGACCAGAATTACTACGACAATAAAGGTATTCTGAAATAAAAAGGAAGGAATTGGCAAAATGAAAAAATTTCTTTCAACCACGCTTTCGGCTGTCATGGCATTATCAATGGCAGGCTGTGGCACTGCTGAAAATACATCTGTCAATTCAACTGACAATACACCGTCTGCTGTGGAAAGTTCCGCTGTGAATGATATATATAATTTGTACGATTACGAAAATGATGAAGTTTTCTATGTAGATAAACTTGATTTGAATGACCAATTATCAGCCGTGTGCACAACATACGAATTCAGCTTTCTTTCTGATGGCTATCAGATAAAGGCATATATTGCCATTCCTATGGAGAGTATCAAGTCACAACAGCCTTGCAAGTGTATTCTTCATAACAGGGGCGGACATTATAATTACGGTTCATTGGACTATGAATATGTTTCATTGGTATGTGCTTATACGGGTCGTGCAGTCGTTGCCTGTGAGATAAGAGGGGATAACGGCTCTGAGGGTTATGACCAATTCGGCGGTGATGAACTGCATGACGTGATTAAATTGATAGATTTGTGTGAAAATCACTTTAAGTTTGTTGATATGAATGATTTTTGCGTAATGGGTGTATCGAGAGGCGGTATGACTGCTTATATGACTGCCCGTCAGGATAAGAGGGTAAAGAAACTTGTTGTTTTTTCGGGTGTCAGTGACCTTTTTGACTGCTATGATGAACGTGAGGAAAAAATGAAACAGGTACTCATTGACTGCATAGGCGGAAGTCCCGAAGAATTGCCCGAAGAATA
>ONIF01000156.1 GCA_900317795.1 uncultured Eubacteriales bacterium
TGCTGAGTTCCGCCGTCAGGAATACCTGAATGATGTCCGGCAATACAGTATTGTATCAGTGTTGTCAGCGAACTTCTACCGAAAAGTTTTGCGGTTTCAATAGCACCGCATATAGAATGTTCAACCTTTATTTTTTTGCCATACAATATTTTTTTCTGAAAGGAATCCTGATATTTTCCGATATCATGCAATAAGCCCGTTATATATGTTACTTGTTTTAGCGGTTCAACAGCAAATTGCTGTGCCATTTCGGCTGCGGCATAGGAATGCTCCTTGATTGACTGGGATTTATCAGAGTCCGGTCTTATGTGGGCAATTTTCAAATAAAATCAACCTTTCTATGAATAAATTGTATTATTATAATGATTATATCACATATAGCAGAGTAGTCAATGAATATCTTTTTGATGATGTGTAAGTATTTGTACATAGTTTCAGGTGCTTTTATATGCTTGATAAACCTCAGACGGCATGGTATACGTTAGTAAAGCTATGTAACGAAGAAAATCATACAAGGGGGACAACACATAAATGAAAAGAAAAAAGCTTCTGTCTGCTTTACTGGCATTATCAATGGTAATATCGCCGGCATATCAAACCGGCAGCAAAACAAACAGGAGTACCGTCCCTATCATCTCAAGGTCTGGTACTCCTGTTTTTATTAAGGAATCTTTGAAAGATTCTTCGTCACTTCGTTCCTCAGAATGACAAAAAGGAAATTTTCGGTGACGTTTACGATAACTCGTCGTGCCAGTAAAAACGAAAAATCAAAAAGGGCAATCGTCAACAACGGTTGCCCCTTTATGATAACTCAAAAAGTGTTCGGGAATTTTTCGGAATCTCGGATAAGATACCTTACGGATAAACAGATCCGATCAGATTAGATACCCAATCGGCTTGAGTTTCGTCAAGCAACCCGAATGCCTGACATATTGTAGAAACGGCTTCTCCGTATTTTTCGCCTATGCTCAATACGCCCAACAGGTCGCTGATTTCTATCTCTCCGCCTTCCACTTTTATACCGGGAATATTTTCGAGAGCTTTATCCCATACCATGCCCATTACAAGACCTAATATATTGGTTGCCGTAAATACCAGCATATCAAGTACAGCCTTATCCGCTTCGCTTCCGTCAGATATGAAATAATTCAGGAATTTATCTATGTTGTCATAGTACATCTGTGTTGCGTCCGCAAAACTCTTTATATCTCCCGCTGTTTTAAGTGCCACTCCAAGTCCTGCCACATTCAGAGGTGCAGTTTCAAGTGCGGCAACATCGCCTATCAGATTATACAGTGCCATTTCCTGCTGTACCGCAGACATTATATGGTTTATATAGAAACATATTGATACTACACGGTCTGTATCCATGATATCATGGAGATGTACCGGATCGCCTGTATATCTCACTTCATAATCACGGGCGGTAGAACCTCCTGCAATACCTCCCGAAATCATGTAAACGGCAGAACCGTCTGTCATATCCGCCACTATATATGCCGTACCTTTCCAGTCGCCTATCGTGAATTCCTCGGGCATTACCGTGACAACACGTCCCTGATATATATAATCTGTTATGGTATTTTTGGCTGTATCGGAAATATGGCATTTCTTTATGTCCGAATCAAAATTCGCCTGTGAAAGTATGACGGGCTGAATTCCTGCCGCATAGCCTATCGAGAAAAGACTTATCGTGGATATGCCGAACACGTCATCGTCACCGAGTATATCCTGCCAGAGCGTTCCCTCAAAACTTGATTCGTGCATACCCGAAACAAACATATAATTTTTTTCGGCATTTTCATCGCCCGTATAGCTTATGGCCGAAACATTGTTATAATCCACGTCAATGACGAAATCACCACAGCTAAGGCTTCTCACATATCCGAACCATGTTTCGGCGGTCATTCGATAACCCGTCAATGCAACGGCTATCTGACGGTTGCGGTTTATGTCCAGTGAAACGGCTGCCAATGTATTGTAAGCATCACAGCTTGAAAAATACCACTTTCCCGCAAAATCGAGTATAGGAGCGAGTGTTTCGGAATTATAGATATTGGCGGAAGTAACGCTTTCTTTGACGGCGTTTACACGTTCTTCACTCTTTGAAAGTTCCTGTTTGCTGATGATCTGTGTATCGACATTTACGGCATACACCGAACCTGCATGGATCGTGTCGGGAATGCTTACAGAACCGCCTGCATTTTGGAGGGTAATATTCATTGTCTGAGAAGTACCGAGAGTTACGGCATACTGACCTCCGTGCTGTTCACCGTCTATGGTCACTGTCGGCACTGCCGATACCAGATAGGCCGGAACTTTATCGGTTCCGCCGTAATTTTCGATAAGCTGTCTGTCGGAGTCGCTCTCAGGCTCAAAGCTGACAGTAACGGACTTTCCGTACAGTTCATATACAGGGCAGTTCATCAGTGTACCGTTCCAGCCTATGCTTATGGAAATGCTGTCTGTAAAATCACTCGGCATAGCAGAGAAAGTGCGGATGATTTTTCTGACCTCGTAGGGCAGGCTTACAGGCAGATATGTATCTGATGTAATATCAATATAACGTGAATAAAAAGTGATTTCTTCATCGGGACGGTAATCGGAATCGACCGATTGAAGATTTTTTACAAGCAAATCATCACTTTTATCATTGTCGAAAGTGATGGGTTCTACTTTCAGTGCCTTGAAACTCGGATCAAGGCTTACCCAGACTTTATCACCGCTCTTGTTTCCTGCACCACGGTAATCGGTATATGGAACGTATGCCTGCACCCATATCTGTTCAATGACAAATCCGCTCAATTCACCGTTGGCGGTGTACATGAATACAGGTTTATACTGGGAAGCCAGCAAAGCTCCTGCATGTTCGGGGGTATCCGCTCCCGTTATGGAAACAGCCTGTTCTTTTGTGATGAACACTCTGCCCTGTGTATATTTTGCGGGAATACCCAGATAACGAAGCATACCTATCAAAAGACTTGCCTGGTCTGCATCATTACCGCACAACTGTTCAAAAGTAGCTGTCGCACCTTTTTTCAAGTGATAATACGGTGAATACTCAATACCGTTTTTAACGAATTCATAAACGCCCTTTGCCGTGCCGAGGCGGTCGCAGACAGCTTTTATATCATCATTGATGGCAACTTCTCCCGTAAGTGCCAAATCATCTTCTGTCGGAGCTGAATATTCGGCAGATGCGGAAGTAGATGTGGTTTTGGGAGCTGTCTTTATATTATTGTAAGCCTGACCGAGGGTGACAATTTCCTTTTCTTCATCTTCTTTGAAAAGTTCGGCAATCCTGTCGGCACTTTCCTTACGGACAGCCTGATTTTTATTTTTCAGACCTTTGGCAGCAGATTCGGCTTTTTCAAGTGAGGAAAGTATATTTTCTTCATACTCTTTCTGACGCTGAAGGATCACTTCATCATAGGCAGAAAGATTTTTTCTGGTCTGTGCAAAATCTTCTTCACACTGGGAACGCATTGTTTTGATACTTTCAAGAATGTTGTCAGCCTCTTCTGACAAAACTTTTGTATCACCTTTTTCCACCGCTTCCGAAATGATTTCCGCACTTTCCTTTGCACCCGTATATGCGGTGGCAGACAGTGATAAATTCTGAACTGTTTCAGTTACAGCAGGCAGTGTTTCTTCCGTATCGGTATTCTCGATTTTGATAGGAGAAGAATTACAGCTGCACAAACCGATCATCATTGCACCGACAAGGGAAAGTGAAATAGCGGATTTAATTATTCTTTTTTGCATTTTCTTTTACCTCCGTAATCACAAATACAGCAGCTGCCGATAGCATTACAAATATCAAGAACAAAATATTCTGTGCTGAATTATCTCCTGTGGGTACTTCGTTTACAGAATTTTCCGTCTTTGAAACCTGTGAAATCTGTGAAATCTGTGAATGTTCAATAACAGGCTTTGAAATTTCGGACGGTTCGGAAATTTCGGACGGCTCTGAAACTTCGGACGGCTCTGAAATTTCGGACGACTCTGAAATTTCGGACGGCTCTGAAACTTCGGACGGCTCTGAAATTTCGGACGGCTCTGAAACTTCGGACGGTTCGGAAATTTTAGGCGGTTCGGAAGATGTTCTGTCGATAAAGTATCCGTCATCATCTAATGATACATTTATACCGCTGACTTCCACAAAAAGTGTACCAATATAATCATCGTTAGTTTGTTCGGAAGTATCTGCAATTTCTTCAAATCGGATCGTCTGACCGCCCTCAAAATCGGCTGTTTTTGTAATCACTGCAACCGTTTCACTTGTACGGACATTTACTATATTCACCTTGATGACTGCATTTTTAATCGGATTGCGTCCCGCATTTGTCACGGTGAAAACAGCTTCAACTTCATCTGCCGATCCCTGAACGAAAGTAAGTGAACCTTTTATAACAGCTTCGGAACCGAGTACAGTAAAGTCTGCCGTATCTGTCGAAACAACTGCATTATCCTTGTCGAGAATATCGGCAGTTGCCGTATAACTGCCTTCGGGGAGATCATTGGCGGAAATAAGACGGTTATATTTATTCTGAGAGTTGAGATAAAGAACGGGGATTGTCTGAATAAACTGCGTTTTTTCTGTGTTACCGCTGTCAGAAACCGAAATTTTCAAAGTCAGATCCGATGCGTCGGCATTCGTACTCAGGTTTGACACCGTATTCAGCAGATTTATATTTTCTTCCGAGGAATATTCGGATTTATCCGTACAGATATGATTTTTTATTTCGCCGTTTTCGGCAATTTTGAAACTGCATTCCGCACGGGAAATTTCTTTGCCGTTCTGTAGCCATGTAAGCTGTGCCGTATAAGTACCGCTGTAAATATCGGGAATGATCCATGTTCCGTCAAGGGCAAAAGAATCGGCGGATGTGAGCATCCGGGCTTCGGCATTGTTCACGCTGAGTGTAAGATGACCGTTTTCATCATAGATATTCAGTTCTGCGTCTGCGGTAAGGTCAAACAAAACTGCATGGGAATCGGTAGTGATATAAACAGTTTCTCCCACGTCATAAACAGCCTTGTCTGTGGAGATTTCGGAAACAACGCTGTTTCTGCCTATCATAACGACAGTTTCTTCACTGACATTCTGTGCTTTATCAACTGCAAAAATATGCAGATAGTAGGGTTTGAGGGTATCGGGAAGAGTGCCTGTAAGAACAGTTGAGCCTGTTTTTTCTGCAGGGACTACATTCTGTACAAATTCGCCGTTTTCGTCATATACAA
>ONIF01000256.1 GCA_900317795.1 uncultured Eubacteriales bacterium
TAATTTTAAAAAATAATTGAAATAAGATATAAAATTATCAAAAGCAATCATTATTTCTTTTTTATCATCTTTATAATCTTCAAAAACATATAAATTTTTTTCTTTATCAATTCTTTTAATTTTTAATTGAACCCAACCAGGAAGTATTAATTTATTCATATCTTCATTTATCAATACATCCATATAATCCCCTTCTTCATGTTTTATAGAAGTATCTTTTGGATAATATAAATTAAAAAAGCGGTTCAAGAACACCAAAAAATTATCAATATTTGATGCTTTGAAATAAAAATTTGAATCATAATTGAAAATTTCAAATAAAAATTTTATTTTAGATAAATTTTCTGGTTTGCATTTTAAATTAAAAAATTCATCAATATATAATTTAAAAATGTCCATTTGTGTTTGAACACTTATTAAATTATATTTTAAAAACCAAATAAAATCATCGGAAAATTGATAAGGAATAATTGAATCATCATATAAATGTTCTTTATTCTTTTTTAAATCTTCATAAATTTTTTCAAGGACTGGTAATGATTTCTGTAAACGAATTTCTTTCAATAAAGCCCGAAAAGACTTGTAAAGCGGTCATGTTCTTGAAGAAAAATTCACTTGAGCCTGTTGTTGTATTTGTAAGGGGAGATTTGGAAGTTAATGAAACAAAAGTGCAGAACTATCTGCATGAGGAGATAATTCCCGATGACAACAGCACGGAAACGGGTATTTGCTATGGCTTTGTAGGTGCATTGAATTTGACTTTCAAAAAGGGCGGTACAGTTTTGTTTGATAATTCTTTGAAAGGCATGAAAAGCATGGTATGCGGTGCAAATAAAGAAAATTATCACTATACGGGAGTAAATCTTGAAAGGGATTTGGATAAGCCTGTTGAATACAATGATTTTGCAAAGGCATATCAGGGCGGAATATGTCCATGTTGTGGCAAGAAAACAATAAGCCTTTGTAGAGGAATAGAAGTGGGAAATATATTCCAGCTTGGCACGAAATACACAAAGGCAATGGAAATGCAGTATATAGATAAAGACGGTAAGCCGCAATATCCGATTATGGGTTGTTATGGAATAGGTGTAGGCAGACTGGCAGCGTCTGTATGCGAAGCAAAGCATGATGATAATGGACCGATATGGCCGATGTCAATCGCACCGTGGCAGGTTCATATTTGTGCAATCAGACCTGACAATGAAGAAGTTGCAAAGGCTGCAAACGGTCTTTACGATACTTTGCAGGAAATGGGCATTGAAGTTATCTTTGATGACAGAAAAGTAAGTGCAGGCGTTATGTTTGCAGATGCTGACCTGTTGGGAGTGCCTGTAAGAGTTGTAATAAGCCCCAAAACCATAGCAAGAGGAGTAGTGGAAGTTTCATTCCGTGACAAGTCTTTCAAGGGCGATATAAGTCTTGAAAGTGCCGTGGACGAGATACAGAAAATCGTAAAAGAACAGCTTGCAAAGTTTGATATATAAAAAATATATGCCTGTCCGTTAAGAAAGCGGACAGGCTTTTTTAATTTTTCCAGAATTCGTGTACGGAATTTGTCACTTCTTCGGGAGTGATGTTGAGTTCATCATTGGAATTGGTAATGAAAATTTCTGCACAGAATACAGCATTCGGATTTTCAATGTTAAGGGATATGATATTTGAGGTGTCGAGTTTTTCAAATTCATCTTTGGTATAGCGTGAAATTTCAAGGAGTTTGTCACCGAAAGATGATGTTTTTGAATTCCAGATATAGAAAGTCATTTTTCTTGTATCGGTATCGGTCACGGCAGTTATGGTATTGTTAATCCACCTGTTCGGAATGGTGATATAATATCTGTCGTTGTAGTTGATGACAGTATTTATTTTTGTACCGAGAGCCTTGTTATAAACGGAATACTGTTTCCAGGCGGTGATACTGCATATATTAAGAGAAGTATTCTCAGTCGGTGCAGGCAGAGGTGTGACAACGGGAGTTTCTATAATAGAATCACCGTCAGCGTCACGGGAATAAATCGTATCTTTTCTTGCGGTGGGATTGGAAAAAGTGCCGTTTTCGTTTTCTGTAACGAGGGGATTGAGAAAAGTATTGGAATTTTCGTCAAAGAATACGATTTGAGAAGTGAGAATACCGCCATTTTTTTCGCTGTCGATAACAATGCCTTTTTGATTTTGTGCGATAGTTCCGAAAGTGATATTTTTAAAATTGATGATTTCGGGGTCAAGTTCAATGGCATATCTTGCAACAGGTTTTTTTTCGGTTTCGGAGTATTGCAGGACTTTGAAATTGGAGGGATTTTTTTGAGTGGAGAGGGATAAAAGTACTATATCGTCAACGTCATCTCCCGTAACGTCGTCAATAAGCATTTCGTCGTAAGTATCTTCAATGGCGATTTCATAAGCCGTGTCCGAAACGGAGTAAGCACTTAAAGTTTTTTGAGCATTGTTGTAGCTTGTCCAGCCGATGATGATTTCATCAGTACCGTCATTGTTGAGGTCACGGAACATGACACGGTCAACGCCCGTTCCCGAATTGGCAAAATTTCCTATGCACTGCCATTGATTGTCAATAAAAGAAATGATACAGACATTTATTTTAGAATCGTTGTCGGGGGAGTAGAGTGCAAGTGCAAATTCATTGACAGCTTTTTCTGTTTTCATGGTGATAGCGGAACGGTATTCACCTGTTTGAGGGTACTTGAAAGTATATTTTCCGCCTGCCTGCTGGGAGATGATATTTTGTATTTCGGCTTTATCGCCTGTTGCACGGGGAGGGCGTAGCATGGTATTTCCGTCAAGCACGGCTGAACAACCGCTCAAAACAAGTGTCAGCACAAGGCAGATGAAAATTAAAGATTTTTTCATTTTCATTTCATATCCTCCATCACGGCAATCAGGAATTTTATTTTAATTCCCTCGTCGGAGAACATTTTTTCATGTTCGGTCATAATATTGGGTTCATAGCCCGAGTTATGCAAATCGTATGTAATATATTTTACTGCAAATCCGCATTCTTTAAAGTAGTCAAGACTTTCTTCAAAAAGTTCGTCATCATCTGTTTTAAAGTGAATTTCCGAGCCGAGTTTGAGGAATTTTCTGTAATTCATAAGCTGACGTGTATGGGTAAGCCGTCTTTTTTTATGCTTTGAGCGTGGCCACGGATTGCAGAAATTGATATAAATTCTGTCGGCTTTGTCGTTCTCGTCAAGCATTAAATCAATTCTTTCAATATTATGGGCAGTCAGCAAAACATTATCTGTCGGAAGATTTTTTTCACTGTAAACTCTTTCAACATTTCTTTTGGCAAGCCCGAGCATTTCAAATTTAATGTCAACGGCAAGCCAGTTTATATTTTGATTGACAGAAGCGGCTTGCGAGATAAAACCGCCCTTTCCGCAGCCGAGTTCTATGTAAAAAGGCTGTTCTTTTTTAAACTGTTCAAGCCA
>ONIF01000017.1 GCA_900317795.1 uncultured Eubacteriales bacterium
GAGGCACTCAAAAGAGGCGTTTCCGTTGATGAAATTCATCAGATAACCATGATGGACGAATGGTTTTTGTATAAGTTCCTCAACCTTGCCGACTGTGAAAAAGAGCTTGCCAATTCCAAGCTGACAGAAGAACTTTATGTAAAAGCAAAGAAATACGGTTTCCTTGACAGAACGATTGAAAAATTGACAGGCTGTAAAGTGGAAAATCCGCTTGTACCCGTATATAAAATGGTTGACACCTGTGCAGCGGAGTTCAAAGCCGAAACACCTTATTTCTATTCCACATTTGACAAGGACAATGAGGCAACAGCATTTATTGAAGAAAAAAATTCAGACCGTAAGACAATTATCGTATTTGGTTCGGGACCTATCAGAATAGGTCAGGGCATTGAGTTTGACTATGCGTCGGTACATTGTGTATGGGCTTTGAAACAGGCAGGCTATGATGTAGTCATTGTCAACAACAACCCCGAAACAGTTTCAACCGACTTTGATACAGCCGACAGACTTTATTTTGAACCTCTTACAAATGAAGATGTCATGGGCATTATTGCAACAGAAAAACCCTATGGCGTGGTAGTTGCGTTCGGTGGTCAGACGGCTATTAAATTGACAAAATTCCTCAGTCAGCAGGGTGTTAATATTCTCGGCACATCTGCCGACAGCATAGACATGGCAGAGGACAGAGAACGTTTTGACGAACTCCTTGAACTCCACCATGTAAAACGCCCCGAAGGCTTTACTGTAATGACAACCGATGAAGCACTTCAAGTTGCAGAAAAAATCGGTTATCCTGTTCTTCTCCGTACGTCTTACGTTCTTGGCGGTCAGAATATGATTATCGCTTTCAATGAGGCTGACGTGAAAGAGTACATGGCGATTATTTTGGCACAGGATATCGAAAACCCGATTTTGATAGATAAATACCTCTCGGGAACGGAACTCGAAGTTGACGCAATTTGTGACGGTGAAGATATTCTTATACCGGGTATCATGCAGCACGTTGAAAGAGCGGGTATTCACTCGGGTGACTCTATCGCTGTATATCCCGCATGGAATATCAGTGACGAAATGACGGCAAACATCGTTGAAACTTCAAAAAATCTTGCTGTTTCCCTTAAAACGCAGGGACTTGTTAATATACAGTATCTCATTTATGAGGGCAAGCTGTATGTAATCGAAGTAAATCCCCGTTCTTCCAGAACAATTCCGTATATAAGCAAGGTTACAGGCGTGCCTATGGTAGATTTGGCAACCCGTGCAATGCTTGGCGAAAAACTCAAAGACATGGGCTATGGCACAGGCTTGTATAAACGTTCACCTTACGTTGCCGTAAAAGTGCCCGTATTCTCCTTTGAAAAGCTTATCAACGTGGATAACCAGCTTGGTCCCGAAATGAAATCGACAGGCGAAGTTTTGGGTATTGCCAACACTTTGGAAGAAGCACTTTACAAAGGTTTGATTGCGGCAGGCTATAAAATGACAAAACAGGGCGGTGTATTCATCACCGTGAGAAATCCCGATAAGAGCGAAATAGGCGATATTGCAAAGAAATATGATGAACTCGGCTTCACTCTTTATGCAACCAAGGGTACTGCACAGACGCTCAGAAATTACGGTCTTGATGTTATCGAGGTAGATAAGATACACGAGAACAGCAGGGATAATACCCTTACGCTTATCGAGAGCGGAAAGATAAATTATGTCATTTCCACATCTTCAAAGGGCAGAATTCCTACCCGTGACAGCGTTAAGATTAGAAGAAAGACTGTTGAAAGAAATATTCCCTGCCTTACTTCCATAGATACAGCGAATGCATTGGCGGATTCTTTAAAGAGTAAATATTCCGAATACAGCACTGAGCTTGTAAACATCAATGACATGAGAACGGAAAAAGTGAAGCTCAAATTTACAAAGATGCAGGGCCTGGGCAACGATGCATAGGCGGTGACGGTGTCATTTTGATATGCCCGTCAGACGTTGCAGACGCTAAAATGAAGATGTATAACCTTGACGGCAGTGAAGGCAAAATGTGCGGTAACGGTATCCGCTGTGTAGGCAAATATCTCTTTGACCACAACATGGTACAGGGAAATACCATTAAAATTGAAACTCTTAGCGGAATTAAAACTTTGAATGCATACAGACATGACGGCAAAGTTGACGTTTTGAGAGTTGATATGGGTAAGGCAATTCTTGCATCTTCGGAAATCCCCGTTGCAATCAACAAACCCAGAGTTATCAATGAACCCGTGACAATAGGCGGAGTGGAATATAATATCACTTGCGTATCAATGGGAAATCCCCACAGCGTTGTATTCTGCAATAACGTGGATAAGATAGACCTTGAGAAAATAGGACCTCTCTTTGAAAACAGCGAACTGTTCCCCGAAAGAGTAAATGCGGAATTTGTCAAAGTCATTGACGAACACACCATTGAAATGCGTGTATGGGAGCGTGGCAGCGGTGAAACATGGGCTTGCGGTACAGGTGCTTGTGCTGTCGCTGTTGCAGCGGTTGAAAACGGTCTTTGCAAGAAAAATGAGCCTATCACCGTTAAACTTAAAGGCGGTAATCTCATTATCGAATATACAGATGATACGGTATATCTTACGGGCTATGCAGAAACAGTATTTGAAGGAGAAATCGAGTTATGACAAGAAAGTATATTTTCGTGACAGGCGGTGTTGTATCGGGACTTGGCAAGGGCATAACTGCCGCCTCTCTCGGAAGACTTTTGAAAGCCAGAGGCTTGAAAGTAGCTGCACAAAAGCTTGACCCATATATCAACGTTGACCCCGGTACTATGAATCCGTTTGAACACGGTGAAGTATATGTCACGGAGGACGGTGCCGAAACCGACCTTGATTTAGGTCACTATGAGAGATTTATTGACGAAGACCTTAATAAATTCTCCAACCTCACGACAGGCAGAGTATATTCCAATGTAATCGAAAAAGAACGTCAAGGCGTTTATCTCGGTAAAACGGTACAAGTGATACCGCATATCACCAATGAAATAAAGGACTTCATCTATTCTCTCGGCAATTCGTCGGGGGCAGATGTTGTCATTACGGAAATAGGCGGAACTGTCGGAGATATAGAAAGCCAGCCGTTTTTGGAGGCTATCAGACAGGTATCTTTTGAAGTCGGCAAGGAAAACAGCCTTTTCGTTCATGTATGCCTTGTGCCGTACATAAAGGGCAGTGAGGAACATAAATCCAAGCCTGCCCAGCACTCTGCAAAAGAACTCCGTTCACTTGGTATCAATCCCGATATAATGGTACTTCGCTGTGATGAACCGCTTGAACCGAGTATTTTCAAGAAAATTGCAATGTTCTGTAATGTAAAGCCCGACTGCGTCATTGAAAATATGACGATACCCGTACTGTATCAGGCACCGCTCATGCTTGAAAAGGCAAATTTCAGTGACATAGTATGCAGAGAGTTAAAAATAGATGCTCCCAAGCCCGATATGAGTGAATGGCATGAAATGCTTGAAAGGATAAATTCCCGCAACAAACACGTAAAAATTGCCCTTTGCGGAAAGTATGTACAGCTTCATGATGCCTATTTGTCCGTTGCGGAGGCACTCCACCATGCAGGCTATGAAAACAGTGCATTTGTAGAGATAGAGTGGGTTGACACGGAGCTTATCACGCAATACACCGTTGAAGAAATGCTTGGAAGTGCTGACGGCATACTTGTACCGGGCGGATTCGGCAACAGAGGTATAGAAGGTAAAATCATAGCTGCACAGTATGCAAGAGAACATGATATTCCGTATTTGGGAATATGTCTTGGAATGCAGACGGCAGTTATCGAGTATGCGAGAAATGTATTGGGCTTTAAAGATGCCAATTCGGGCGAGTTTGACAAAACAAGCGAATATAAAGTAATTGACTTAATGCCCGACCAGAAAGGCATTGTTGCAAAAGGCGGTACAATGCGTTTGGGTGCATATCCCTGTAAAATCCGCAAAAATACCATTATGGAAAGGGCTTACGGTCAGCCCGAAATAATGGAACGTCACCGCCACCGCTATGAATTCAACAACACTTTCAGAACTCAGTTTGAAGAAAACGGAATGGCAATTACAGGCACTTCGCCCAACGGACTTCTTGTGGAAGCGGTGGAGATACCCGACCGTAAATTCTATATCGGTGTACAGTATCACCCCGAATTCAAGAGCCGTCCCAATCATGCACACCCGCTTTTCCGTGAGTTTGTGAAAGCCAGCATAAACAATGAGCAATGAGCAATGAGCAATGAGCAATGTGCAATTACCGTTCTGTTTTCACATAAACTCACCGTTCACAATTTCATTATGCATTATGAATTATGAATTCATTGTAAGGAGGGCGATAATATGCTTTGCAAGGAACTTCCTCATGTATCGTGGTTTGAAAATAACAATCCATATACGGAGTGCCACTATCTTTTTCATTACATAATCATACCCGATGTAAAAGGGGAAACCATGACGGTAAAAATATGGCATGGTGAATTCTGCTATGAAAAGAGTGTTGACGAAATCACAGATGAAAGAACTTTTCCCATGACCTCCGAGGGCAGAAATGATATGATAGAGTATATCCGTCAAGCTGATTTTGAATATGTGCAGTAAATAAAAAAGCTCTCCCTGTTTTTCGGCAGGGAGAGCTTTTTCTCTATTCAAATTTGATTTTCACGCTGTTGTTGACAAGAGATTTTATATTTCCGTTCTCGTCTGTAAAGAATTTGCATACAGGGTCGCTTTTGAGAGTGAACATATACAAATCATTTTGCTTTGAAAGAAATTTTATATTGTCCTGCTTCAAGGCGGAAAATGCATTGATTATCTGATTGAAAACGCAGTTTTCCGAAAAGTTGAAATTTTTATTTTTGCATATCAGTTTTCCGAGTGAAACATACTGTTCATTTTCGGATTTGCCGAAAGTAACGTTTTTCAGATTTTCGGGAGAGGAGAACGCAACAGATGACGTTGTGTCATTCACGTAGGAGATGTGGCATTGATATTCCATGTTTTTGATGGTGACAATGGCATTATCCTCAACGGAAACACGTATTTCGGGTATTTTTACACTTTCACTGCAAGACGTGCAAAATACCGTTATGACTGCAATTAGGCACACAAGAATTATTTTTTTCAAAGCAAATTCCCCCGACAGTTTTTATAATGCTTATGCACTGAACGGGGGAAAAATGCAGATATTATTTTTTTCTTTTTGCAGCCATGGATTGGTATATTTTTTTCTGAACAGCCTTTCCGATGGGATAGGATAATACACCTGCTGTAACGCCTATAATCCATGTGAATTTCCAGCTTACGAAAATTCCGAAAAGTACAATGAGAATTGCGGCAATTATCCAGTAAATGATATTAAATTTACCGCTTGCCTTGTTGACTTCTTTCAAAAAGTCATAGCCGTTGGAAGTGTGGGGGGCATTTTCGATAAATTCCGCTGCACCGACTGTTCCCGAACAGGAACGGAAATCTTTACTGCAATCGTCAGCGGCTTTTGCATAGTTTTTGTTATTAAGGATAGTTTGAACGGCATTCTTAATGCCTTCGGCACTGTCATCTTCAAGCATAACGCCTGCACCGATTTCTTTTGCACGTCTTGCGACGGCATATTGTTCACCCGTTTGCGGATAGAGTACCATAGGCGTAGCCATGTACAAACTTTCCGAAACGCTGTTCATTCCACAATGAGTGATAAAAGCGTCAGCTTTTGAAAGAATATCCAACTGGTCAACATAGTGGAATACTTTTATATTTTCGGGAAGTTCTCCAAGGGATTCGGGGTTTGTTGCATTTCCGCATGAGATGATAACATCTGTGTCAATGTCTTTGAGAGCAGATATGCATTTTTTATAGAAATCGGGCTTTTCATTGATGACCGTACCCATTGAGATATATACAAGGGGGCGGTCTTTTGTTTTATTGGGGAGAACTTTTGAAAATACAGACGGTCCTATAAATTGATAGTGGTCCGAAAAACTCTCCGAATAGGGCTGGAAATTTTCCGAAGTATATACAATGGAATCCGTATTATTATCACTCTGCACAAGGGAGATGGTATTTTTAACATGATAGCCGTAGGGTTCAAGCGTTTTGAGTTCCTTTGAAATTTTGGATAAGCCAAATATCATGTCTGCAAGTTCGGCAGGGGAGTTTTTCATATACTGAGTTGACATCTGATTGAAAGCAAATGTGCTTGTGGAAACAACCATAGGTACGTTGAATTTCCAAGCATTGAGTTTTCCCCAGAAACACACGGAGTCCGTATAGACAACATCAGGCTTGAATGATTTAAATTCGCTGTCAAGGAAATCATTCATTTTGAGAGTAATGCGTATATCCTGCAAACTCATTTCCGTCTGAGAAACATTTTTTATTTTTTCTTCTTCCTTTTTGGAGAGTTCGGGCAGGAATTTACTGCATGATACAAACTCCGCACCTGTTTTTTCAATCTTCTCTTTGAACTCGTCAAAAGAGTAAAAACGCACTTTATTTCCACGCTTTACAAGTTCCGACGCAACAGGGAGCATGGGATTTGTGTGACCGTGAGCGGGAATGCAGAAAAATGCTATGTTTTTCATTTATCATCAACGTCCTTGCCGTTACTGAAAGCAGTTCCAAACAAATTTTCAAAGGCTGATTTCGGGGGAATTGCAATACCTCTTTCCTCGTCACCCAAAAGTACAAGAGTATCACCGGGCTTGATATTAAAAATTTCTCTTGCCTGTTTGGGAATGACAATCTGACCTTTTTCGCCTACCGTGGCAGTCCACGCATATTTACCTTTTGGAGCAGGCATTTTGTATCACCTCATTAAGTATGATTTGTTATACAAATTATACTATACCTACTTTCAAATGTCAATACCAAAAACAAAAAAATTTTTTTGGGCATGAAAAAAGCAGTCGGATTTTATTCTGACTGCTTTTTGAAATTCATTAGTAAACGTCACTGAAAATTTCCTTTTGTCATTCTGAGGAACGCAGTGACGAAGAATCTTTACAAGATTCCTCACTTCGTTCGGAATGACAATTATCCACTTGTTAAAAAATAGTATCATACAGAGATTTTTTCAAGGAGAAATGCAATTCCGTCAAGGTCGTTGGGGAGGGTGATGAAATCGGCAGATTTTTTAACGGTATCGGAGGCATTTCCCATAGCCACTCCCAAGCCTGCATATTTTATCATTGAAATGTCATTGAAGCCGTCACCGCACGCAATACATTCATCTGTTGAAAAACCTGTCATTTTGAGCAGTCTGTCAAGTGTATATGCCTTGTCGATGCCGTTGGGGACTATTTCAAGAAAAAACGGCTCTGATTTGAAAACACCAAGCTTATCTTTGTACTTTTCGGAGAGAATGCATTCCAATTCCGATATAATTTCAGGCTCGCCCTGCAAAAGACATTTATATATGTCAAAGTCAACGTATTCCGCAAAATTTTCAACGTATATTATATTCAAGTGATTTCTTTGTGAGGCATTGCGTGTATAGCGGTTGACGCTGTTTCCGACAATCATGTTATCCTCTTGATAAGCCCCGATACCAACAGGATAATTTTTGATAATACCGCATATTTCGGGAATATACTCTCTGTCGAGCGTCTGACGGAACATCATATTTCCCGTTTTGCAGTCGATAACACAACTGCCGTTGTATGCGAGAATATATCCCCCGTATTTTTTCAATGCAAGCGTTTCCGCATAAGGAAACATACTGTGTTGCGGTCTGCCCGACGCAAGAATGATTTTACCGCCTTTTTCCTGAAAGTCAAGCAAAGCTTTTTTTGTGTTTTCGGTTATGACTTTTTCGGAATTTGTCAAAGTGCCGTCAATGTCAAGTGTTATTACTTTGTACTTCATCAAAATTTCTCCCTTTCATTCCCTTTACACTATTTTATCCAAACCACTATACACCGTCAAGGGCATTTATTGCGTATGTTATACGGTGGAAAACTGTGTTTTTTGTATATTTATGCATTTTGCAAAAATGTTGTCTTAATTTGCAAAAAGATATTGAAAATTTTTTTATAAAGTGTATAATGATATTTGATATTATCTATTCAAAAACGGAGGTTTGTTTTTCATGAAAAAAAGAAATATAACGCTTATTTTTTCATCGCTGATAATAGCAGCATTTGCCATTACAATGACAGGCTGTGCAGCCCGTGAGTATCGTACAGACGGCTCACCTGTTTCAACTGCACCTGCCGAGGTGGTTTCAACACAGCCGTCAGTTGAGGAAAGCTCCGAAGAACCCTCTGAGGAGGAAAGCTCCGAAGAACCCTCTGAGGAGGAAAGTTCCGAAGAAGAAAGTTCTGAGGAAGAAAGCTCTGAGGAGGAAAGTTCCGAGGAAGAAAGCTCTGAGGAGGAAAGTTCCGAAGAAGAAAGCTCTGAGGAGGAAAGTTCCGAAGAAGAAAGTTCTGAGGAAGAAAGCTCTGAGGAGGAGAGTTCTGAGGAAGAAAGTTCCGAAGAAGAAGCAGAGGGAATTAAAATTACATTTGTAAAGCCCGAGGCATGGAGTGACAATGTTCATGTAGCGGTATATGAAAAGGGCGGTATTGCGGAATTGCCGGGTGAAGCCATGACAAACAACGGTGACGGTACTTTCTCCTATACGATTACAGAGGAAATTGAAAATCCCGTTGCCATATTCAACGATGCCGATGATGTAAGACAGAGAAATATGTATCCCCGTTCGGGAGCGTTGGACGTTGAGGACGGAGGAAATTATGATCCAACCGTAGGATAAGTCCTGCTGTACCCCGAAAACTGAAAAATAAAAAGCTGTTGCTCTTTCAATGAAAAGCGACAGCTTTTTTAAATTGCACATTGCTAATTGCTAACTGCTAATTGCTAATTGTTAAATAGGATTTGGGGCGGCGGTCACGGAATAATCCCCAACTTGTGCGTAAATCGTGTATTTCGCTCAAGTCAAATTCATGCGATATGACACATTCACTTTCACGGTCGGCAGAAATTACAATTTCGCCTGTTTCGTCTGTAATGAATGATGAACCGTAGAATTTAAGTGCAGAGGATTGATAATTATTTTCGGGGGAGGGGGTGACGGTTTCCGTGCCTACACGGTTGGCAGCTATGACAGGGGTTATATTGCAGGCAGCGTGTCCCTGCATACATCTTCTCCAATGCGGCATACTATCTACTTCAAGAATAGGCTCGGAGCCTATTGCAGTCGGGTAAAATAAAATATCCGCCCCTTTCAGAGCCATGCACCTTGCACTTTCCGGAAACCACTGGTCCCAGCATATTCCTACGCCTATACAGCCGAATTTTGTATTCCATGCCTGAAAGCCTGTATCACCCGGAGTAAAGTAAAATTTCTCCTGATAGAAATGGTCATCGGGAATATGAGTTTTCCTGTAAATGCCGAGCAATTCCCCGTCAGCGTCTATCATGGCAACGGTATTGTAAAACGTATTGCCGTACTTTTCATAGAAGCTCACGGGAATGACAACATTCAATTCTTTTGCCACTTCTTTGAAACGGTTTACAGCAGGATTTTTTTCGGTTGTTTCGGCAAGCTTGTAAAAATCATAATTTCTCTCCTGGCAGAAATACAGGTTTTCAAACAGTTCGGGCAGTAAAATAATATTAGCCCCGTCATTTGCCGCCTGACGCACAAATTTTTCCGCTTTATCAAGATTAGCCTTACTGTCATTTGTCATGGACATCTGAACAGCCGCAACTTTTACTTTCATGTTCATTCGCTCCTTTAAAATTTCGGTATCTGCTGAGTAATACAATGGATATTTCCACCGCCTATCAGAATATCTCTTGCATAAATGCCTTTTACTTTCCTTGTCGGGAAAAGGCTTTGCAAAATATCAACGGCTTTTCCGTCATTTTCATCATGGAATTGCGGACACAAAACATGACCGTTTGAAATATAGAAATTCACATAAGAGGCGGCAAGTCTTTCGTTGGGAGTGCGTGTAGGCTCTCCGTTCATGTCGTCAAGTCCCTCACACTCCTCTTTTGTAATCATAACAGGCTTGGGCAGAGGCAATTTATGCACATTGATTTTTCTTCCTTTTGCGTCTGTGGAATTTTCCAGAATGTCAAGGCAGCCTTTCGACATGGCATACTGAGGGTCATTTTTATCGTCAGTCCATGCAAGCACCACATTACAGGGAGATGTGAATGCACATATATTATCGACGTGTTCATTTGTTTCGTCGTTATATATGCCCGATTTCAACCAGATGATTTTCTTTATGCCGAGCGTTTTTTTCAGCATATCTTCAATTTCACTTTTGGACATATCGGGATTTCTGCCCTTACTTAAAAGACAAGCTTCCGTTGTAATAAGAGTGCCTTCACCGTCTGTATGGACAGAACCGCCCTCTAAAACAAAATCCCTGAAATTATAGGTATCAACATCAAGCACATCACATAATTTCCTTGCCATTTTATTGTCCTTATCCCAAGGGAAATACAAGCCGTCAACCAGCCCTCCCCATGCGTTGAACCCCCAATCAATGCCACGAATGGTTTCACCGTTTGTAACAAAAGTCGGTGCAACATCTCTTGCCCATGAATCGTCTGATTCCATTTCGATGACTTTCACTCTGTCGGGCAGCATGAATCTTGCACTGTCATAGTCATCATATCTTGCACAAACAATGACTTTTTCCGAAAGGGAGATAGTTTCAATGACTTCACAAAAAGCCTTTCTTGCGGCATAAGCCCCGTATTGCCAAGAATCTCTCCTGTGAGGGAATATCATAATACAGCCGTAGTGTTCGGAAAATTCCGCAGGCATATAAAAGCCGTCATCTGCCGGAAAAGTCTTTAATATCTTCATATATTTCATTCCTTTTGAATTTTGTCAAGCTAATTATAGCACAAATGATGTACAATTATCAATGCAAAATGACATTTTATCTTTCGCATTGCAGCCATTGCACATTGCTAATTGCTAATTGCTAATTGCACATTGAAAAAAAGCCCTGCATATTTTCAATGCAAGGCTGAATTATTTTTGTCGGCAGCTTTCAGGCAAGCCGTCTTACAGCAGATATATCATTCTCTCCGCCGCTGTTAATATTATATTCATATTTACAGAAAATTGCAAGTATTTTTGACAAAAAAATATGCCGAAATTTGTAAACTTTCCACGAGGATTTTTATATATAACAATTCATGCAGCCGTTTTTGAAATCATGCGTATATGATAGTAAACAGACGGAAAGGAGTGTTCAAAACGGACAGATATAAAAAATTGGCGGAACGTCTGAAAAAAGGCGATGAACGTGCCTTGTCGGAGATAATAGGGGAGTTTACACCGTTTGTTGCGACTATCATAAGAAATATCGCCAACGGACAGTTTCAAAAAGAAGATACGGAGGAAGTAATAACAGATGTATTTGTGACTTTATGGAGAAATGCGGATAAACTTGATGCGGATATGTTAAAGCCGTATATCATCTGCATAGCGAAAAGCCGTGCAAAAGACAGGCTGAGAAAGCAAAAGCCGAATGTCTTAAGCGTAGAGGAAATTCAAATGCAGTCGGCTGAAAATGTATTTGAGGAATGCGAAAACAATGATTTATGCAGGGCACTTGAAAGGGAAGTTGAAAATATTCCCGAACCCGACAGGGAAATTTTGATAAGATATTATTATTACTATCAGTCGGTTGGAAAGATTGCGGAAGTGATGAAAATGAGTGCAGGTACGGTCAAATCGAAACTGCACCGCACAAGGCAGAAATTGAAAAAGGCATTGACGGAAAAGGGGTATGGCTTATGATTTACAGGAAAAACAATATCTTTGACAAAGTGAAGAATGATTATGATATACCCGTTGAAAGTGTTGCGGAGGTGTGTGATGTGGATATTGGGAAAATTAAGAAAAACGTGTTTGCGGAAATCCATGGAAAACCGAAAAAAACATATTATAAAAAGCGTGTTTTCATTATCATTGCAGTGGCTTTGATAACGGTAGGGGCAGGCGGTTTGATTATTGCAAACGGCTCAAAGCCTGTACCAAAAACTCCCAATCAGCTTACATCTGACGAGTACAGAGAATGGATTCAGCGTTCCAAAATGCCCAGAGTGCTGAATGTTCCCATGCCGTCGGACGAGGAAAAAGCCGTTATTGACAAAATGCAAGACGAATATGTTGATTTGTACAGAAATGCCCTGCAAAGCTATTCCAAAACACTTGACACCGAAAATGCACAATTTAAAGCGGAAGAAGATGTTATTAAAAGCCTTTTTGAAAAAGCGTCATTTATATCCGAAAAATACGGTTACGGCTCATTTAATGAAAACAGCGATATTGCGGAAATGATAAAAACTTGCTGTAAGGCTGCGGAAAATGAAAAAATCACTTTGGAGGAAAAAATTACTCTGAAATTTTTTGTAAGACAGACCTATGAATTTGCTGAAACGGGTGATGAAAATTTTTCTAAATACGTCAAAGAAAAAATGGAACTGACATTTATACCATATATTAGCATATATACAGCATACTCTTATGAAAAAGATAAGTATTATATTCATAATGATGAAATATCGGAAAGTGAATCCTCTTAACGGGAATTATAAATTATTCATAAAAACGATTGACATTTGTTGAAGTGCATAGTATAATATCTACAAATAAAATTTTATAAGGAGATGTTTTCCAATGAACTTTTTGAAGAAATGTATTTGTGTGGTAATGACGCTGGCGATGGCTTCGAGTGTGGCATTGACATCTTATGCTGCCACGCCTGCTGCCAACACCACAAGCACAAGTGCAAGCACGACTGCCAAAAAGACCGTTGCACCTACAAAAGTTACCCTCAACAAGACCTCTGCAACGCTCGTTAAGGGCAAAACTTTGACTCTCAAAGCTACTCTTACACCTTCCAATGCTTCCACGAAATTCACATGGTCAAGCAGTGACAAGTCTGTTGCAACGGTTGATTCAAACGGAAAAGTAAAGGCTGTCAAAAAAGGTACGGCTACGATTACCGTAAAGACCTCCAATAACAAAAAGGCAACCTGCAAAATTACCGTTATCACTCAGAATGAGGCACTTGAAAATGAGGTTATCAAGCTTGTGAATGCCGAGAGAACAAAAAGAGGTCTGAGCAAACTCACTACCAATTCAAAAATGGCTTCCGCAAGCGACAAGAGAGCAAAAGAAATTTACACAAAGTTCTCACATACCCGCCCCAACGGCAAGGCATGGGACACGGTGTTTGCGGAGTACGGCATAAAGAAAGGCTATGCAGGTGAGAATATTGCCTATAATTACAGTTCCGTCGCAAAAGATGTTGTCAATATGTGGATGAACTCCAAAGGTCACAGAGATAACATACTTAATCCCAAATTCAAGACTATCGGTTTAGGTCTTTATGTAAAAGACGGTCGTTATAACTGGGTACAGCTTTTCAATTCGTAAAACTTTTTTGATTAAAAAAACAATGTCCGAAATTTTTCTTTCGGGCATTGTTTTTTATTTATGTAATAATTTGCCGAATTGCACATTTTTTTGAAGAATAACAAAACAATCGTAACAATTTATAATACGATAGTTGACATTAAAAAATTTAACTTATTGATGAAATTTTTACAAAACTATTGATTTTTAGTTGAACAATATAGTATAATATATACAAATAAATATGAAACGCAAGGGGGTGTATGGCAAATGAAGAAGTGGAAAAAATGTGCTTGTGTGATAATGGTGTTGTCTTTGGTGCAGGGAATTTCCGTGAATTATGATGCGGTGAATGCGGTAAGCATTCCCGTACCGACAGTCACGGTAAGCACGGCATCTGTAAAAAAATCACCTTCAACCGTGAAGTTGAATAAGACATCTGAAAAGCTTGTTGTCGGAAAGACGGACACGTTAAAAGCAACGGTTACACCGTCGGGAAGTTACAATCTGACATGGACAAGCAGTAATAAAAAAGTTGTCACGGTTGACAGCAACGGAAAATTAAAGGCTGTCGGCAAGGGTACGGCAAATGTAACGGTGAAAACGTCAAACGGCAAAAGTGCGGTCTGCATGGTAAGCGTCATTACTCAGAATGAGGCTTATATTGAAGAAGTGGTAAGGCTTGTGAATGCGGAGAGGACAAAAAGAGGTCTTAACAAGCTTGTGATAAACAGCAGGCTTGCCAATGCAAGTCAAAAGCGTGCTGTCGAAACGTCAAAACGCTTGTCCCACACACGCCCAAGCGGAAAATCATTTTCTACGGTGCTTGACGAGTACGGCATAAAATACAGTATCACGGGTGAAAATATCGCATATAACTATTATACCGCCTCCGAAGCGATGGAGGGGCTTATGGACTCCAAAGGTCACAGGGATAATATTCTTAATTCCAAATTCAAGTATCTCGGTGTAGGCTTGTATGAGGAAGACGGGATAAAATATTTGGTTCAGCTCTTTACATAAAATGTTTCTCCTTATAAAAAAACTGCTGTCATATTTCGGACAGCAGTTTTTTTGATATTTTATGAAAAGTTTTTGATTGTGACGGAGGAGAATTTTGTATAGTTCTCATTGGTATATATGAAGAATTCGACAGTTTTTGAAAGGTCAACTTTATATCTGAGAGTTACATAGTCATTATAGACGTGTTCAGATTCGGGTTCGCCATACTGTTCTTTGATTTTTTCGGGTGTTATTTCCGTGTCAAATGCAAAATTTCCGGGCAGAACTACTTCAAATTCCTCACCTAATTTTATTTCCATAGAGCCTATTTTGCATTCTTCATAGCTTTTTTTCTTATTGGAGGCATTCCAAAGCTGTGTACTTATTACATGACCTTCCTCATTTTTCCATTCTATGCTTCTGCTGTAATTTTCGGGTTCAAGTTCACCGTCCCTGGTGATAAAATATCCGTTTTCCTCCAACTCGGCATAATCAAAGGGGAGCTGATAGATAACATCATTGATTTTTATCCTGAAATTGAAAATATTTTTTTCTTCCATGGGGTCGATTTCCGAACTTTCCTCATCGGAGTTTTCACTGTCGGAAATTTCTTCATCAGAGTTTTCACTGTCGGAATTTTCGTCACTTGATTTTTCATCATCGGAGTTTTCGTCATCGGACTTTTCGTCATCGGACTTTTCATCATTGGACTTTTCGTCATCGGACTTTTCATCATCGGACTTTTCGTCATTGGATTTTTCATCGTTGGATTTTTCGTCATTGGACTTTTCATCTTTTGATTTTTCGTCACCCGACTTTTCATCACTGGACTTTTCGTCATCGGATTTTTCATCATCTTGTGAAAGCTGTAAAGACTGTTGAGAGGGCTGTGAGGAGTTGGAGTTATCTACAACAGATGTACAGCCTGTAAGGTATGCTATTGACAAAGAGAGCAGAGCAACTGCCAATATCTTCTTCATTTTTTATCATTCCTCAATTTATATTTTTGCAGTAACACATTTCATTTTACCGCATAACGATACCATAAGTCAATATATTTATCAAAAAAATAATTTGCCATTAACGAAAAAGTTGGAATTTGGCACTTATTTTTTTAATATACATTGCTATAAATGAATGAGGATTGAAAAAGCATAATGCAGGGATTTTGGGGCAAAAAAAGCCCCTGTACAGAAATCGTCTGTAAGGGGCAATAAAATTTACTTTTTAAGTTCTTCCATGCAATTAAGACATACGGACTGATTTTTGAATTCAACAAGATTTTCATCTGATTTGCAGAATATACATGCAGGGCGATATTTTTTGATAATAATGCTGTCGTTGTCGAGGAAAAACTCAACCGAGTCCTCACCGTTTGTGATGTTAAGGGATTTTCTTATATCGGCGGGCAGAACCAGCCTTCCCAACTTGTCGATAGGTCTTACACAGCCAACTGCTCTCATAACAAGCACCTCCGTTTTTTCTTATATATTTCTTGGAATATATTTTCTTCTTGATATTATAATACCTTTATTTGCACAAAATGTCAATAGTTTATTCAAAAAAAGTTGTATTTTTTTGAATAATATTTTTTTGAAAGTGATTTTGTAGATGTAAGTCAGATATTAGACAAGTTTTGGAATAAAGCGATGTTCTTTTATTTAAAGTGAATAGAGGTTACTATTATTAAAACGGAAAAATTGTACGATTGTAACATAGAAAGGTGATATTATTGATAAGTTATATATGGTTTTTGATGGTAATTATCAGCTTTATTTGTGCATTATTCACAGGAAAGATGGAAAGCTTATCCAAAAGCATTCTTGACGGTGCGGACAGTGCAGTCAGGCTTATTATATCTATGGCAGGGGTAATGTGTCTTTGGACAGGCATAATGAAAATTGCGGACAGGAGCGGAATGACAGAAAAAATTTCAAAAGCAATGTCACCGTTGCTGTCGAAGATAATGCCCGAATACAGTCCCGACAGTCCTGCAATGAAAGCAGTGAGTGCCAATATAACGGCAAACATATTGGG
>ONIF01000360.1 GCA_900317795.1 uncultured Eubacteriales bacterium
TATATTCAAGCAGTTCCCCGGGCTGAATTTCAAGCAGTCTGCAAAAGGTTTCTATGTTTTCCCATGATACAGGCTTGCCCTCTCTGAGTTTCTGCAAAGTCGATTGACTCAGCAGTTTGTCATTCTTGATACGATATGTAGAATAACCCTTACCTTTGAGAGCCTGCAATACATTGATTTTGAATGCCATTCCCATATAATCATCTCCGATAATTTATTTTTATCCATTATAACATATGATGTGAACGAAATCAAGTTTATATTTTAAACAAAAATCTGCCACAAGATAAACGAATATTCGTTCACTTTGGATATTGAATATGAACGATATTTCGTTTATAATAGCTATTGTAAGGAGAAGAAAAATCCTTACGAACAAGTGGGACTTAAAGTTCCATATCGAGAAAGGAGATTGCGACAAATGAGATTGAGTTACATTGGAACAAGGGCTGCAAGCAACACCGCAGATAATGCAAGGTATGCCGAAATCAGATGGAAAGACGGCTACATGAAAGATGAAGAACTCGGCTACATTTTCAGATGTTTGATTGAGGATAACGGCTACACTTATAAAACCCATGCTGACGGAAAGACTTGTTCGGTGACGGTAGAGGTTAAGAACTATGACGAATTTCTCTTAATAAAGGGATTGTTCAGCGAGGCAAAAGACGCATTCAAAAAGTAGGAAGTGGGACTTAAAGTCCCAAACGGCAGATAAAGCTGCCCTATCGGCTTACTATACGGGGAGAAAGGAAAAACTATGAAAACTTGGTATCTTTCAACATTTAAATCCTTTGACGGCAAATATTATACAAATCTTGTTCTGACCGACAGCGAAGAAAAAGCAGAGAAACACTATTCGAAATATGATATGGTATCTATCCGCATTGCAGACGAGTCCGAAGTAAACAGCTACAGAAGTAAAGGTATGCCGATTGTTGAGCTTTGATATGACAGAACTATATGGGACTTAAAGTCCCATTTGCGAAAGGAGCAGGACGATGAAAATTGAAACATTATCCGAAAGAATAGCCAATGCAGAGAACGAAATCGGCAAGAAACAACTTACCATTGCAAAGAAGCAAGCTCTGATAGACAAAAAGCAACAGCTTCTTGAAACAAAATATCTTGCCAATTCAGACAGTACCAAAGCTTTGACTTTGAGATGGGATATAGAACACTACACGGGAGATATAAGCCGTTTAGAGCGTGAAATCACTGAAACAACACATACCCTTGATAATTACAGAAAACAGCTCACAGGGCTTATGGAGCATATCAGTGTACTGATTACGGATATGCCTAATGTTCTGAAAGGATTGCAAGAGGAGCTTGTCGAGCGTTGGGATAAATGGGATATTGAGCGTAGGGCAGAATACAATCGGATTACCGTGAGCTTGATTACAAGGAGTTTTCAAGGAAATATACCCACGCTGATGTAATGTTTAAGGGCAAGTCTAACGAACAGATACACAATGACAATGTGCAGTCAGCCGAAAATCTGATTATAGACCTGATTTACCGTGTACGAAAAATCACGGGAGAAATAACCGATTGGAGTAACATTCGTGCTTCTGCAGGAACAGGTGGTTTTACAGTTCTGAATGGAACAGTTATCGGGAAAGAGGGTATTGCTTGCGTAGAAAGTATTACGGCAGGCGGTTATAATATCCAAAGGTTACATATAAGAGTATTGGTACATAGTATATAGGTAACAAATGGGACTTAAAGTCCCACCTATCGAAATAAAATACATTAAAAAATCAGAGGACTGTCAGATTGATAGTTCTCTGAAAAGTTACATAATTATGTGGAGGGACAGATATGTTTGAATTGACGATTACCGAAAATGATGTAAGGGGGTTTGAGGAGTATCTCCGATTGGAAGAAAAAAGCAAAAACACGATTGAAAAATACATTCGTGATGTAACGGCTTTTTGGGCATTTATCGGCAACAGAGATGTTACAAAGGAAATTGCAATAGAATACAAGGAAAAACTTTTGTCAGACAATTATGCTGTCAACAGTATAAACTCCATGATTGCTTCAATCAACAGTTTCATGGAGTTTATTGGTCTTGGAAATCTCAAAATCAAATCCATCAAACAGCAAAAAGCAATTTTCTGTCCCGAAGAAAAGGAACTCACAAAAGATGAATATACCCGTCTGATAAATGCGGCTGAAAGCAAAGGTAATGAAAGATTGAATTTGATTATTCAGACAATCTGCGGTACGGGTATTCGTGTGAGCGAATTGCAGTTTATCACCGTTGAGGCGGTAAAGAAAGGCGAGGCAGTTGTTTCCTGCAAAGGAAAGAGAAGATGTTTATTTATTGTAAAGGCTCTCCAAAAGAAACTTCTGAAATATGCGGAAAAGAAAAATATCAAGTCAGGCTGTATTTTCACCACACGCACAGGCAAGCCCGTCAACCGCACAAACATTTGGAAAGATATGAAAAAACTTTGTCAATCGGCAAAAGTAAAT
>ONIF01000446.1 GCA_900317795.1 uncultured Eubacteriales bacterium
CTCACGTCGAGACAGTAGTATTGATGACACAAATTGAAGTAGCGTCCTATCATAAGCACAGCAAATAGGAGTTTTTGAGAGTTTTGATAACCGAAAATCCATCAAAAATACTGCTTCGGTAATACATATAGAGTAAAATCATAATTGGACATAAACAGCGATAGCAGAAAATTCCGTTATTCAAGCAATTCGCTGTCTATGGTAAAGACAAATATTTGATTTTGATATATAATTATGCCATAACAAATTGGGAGGCGATTTAATGGATATGGTGAAAATGGGAAGATTTCTTTCCGAACTCAGAAAGAACCATAACTTTACTCAGGCAGAACTCGGTGAAAAATTAGGTGTTACCAACAAAACGATTTCACGTTGGGAAACAGGAACCTATATGCCACCTGTGGAAATGCTTGAAGAACTTAGTAATATGTATGGTCTTTCTATAAATGAGATTCTGAGTGGCAAAAAATTATCCGATGAGGAATATAAAGAAATGGCAGAGTCTAATATCAAAGACTCATTGAGAACCGGTGCATTCAGCTTAAAAGAAAAACAAGAGTTTTTCAAGAAAAAATGGCTAAAAGAGCATATTGCAATTATGATATTCTTAGGAATATGTATCATAGCTGTTTTTGTTGTTGGAGCAATTCAAAAAAATTCGTTGGTAGGTTATTTAGCATTTTTAATGTTAATTTTAGCACATGGCTGGAGAAATAACGCTATGATGACTTATGTTGAAAAAAATGCTTTTGACTGACCTTTTATGAATAGCCGTTTATGATTTCTTGGTCTCAAGTCACCAAATCAGACACACCCGTGTATTTGTGAAAGAGGGTTGTGTGGGCAAAAGGTATGTATAAACTAAATAACAGGTAAGGCACATAAAAAATGATACAATACACCCATAGAATAAGTAAGTGAAAGACACATTGATGTTTTGGCTGAAGGAGTTAAGGCAATACCGCACAAAGATAGTGTCGCAGATGCGCTGTCAGATTTTTCGTCAGATTGTACAGAAATTCCGAAGGCATACTGACGTATGTCGAGGGATTTCTGTGCAAGATGACGGAAAATATGCAAGCAGATGCGGTGCTAAGCCGTCAGGCGGTCTTTGTGCGGTGTTGCCTTAATGCCTGATGAAAAAGTTGTTTCTGAAAAAGATCATGAAGAAACCATAACCGTTCCCTAGCATAAGCGCAAGAAAAAACGCACGTTTGAAGAGGCTATGGCTGATCTTCCTGTTGAAAAAGTCATTCATGATCTTGAAGATAAGACCTGCGATAAATGCGGGGCAGAGATGATTGAGATCGGCAAAGAAGAACGCGATGAGCTGGTATATACCCCTGCAAAATTCCATATCCGCCGCCATAGCATCAAGGTTTACAAGTGCACAAAATGCGGCAGTGCTCCGGAAAAGGATGCAGAGCTTGAAGATATCGAAGCCTGCCATATTGTCAAGGCTTACTGTCCGAAACCGATGATACCGGGCAGCTATTGTTCTCCCGAACTGCTTGCCCATATCATTTATGAAAAATACGGAAAAGCTGTTCCTTTGCATCGTTAGGAGAAGGATCTCGCATCGAAAAAGATACCATTGCTTAAGGCAACAATGTCCAACTGGGCGCTGACAGCTGCTGAACAATGGTGCCTGCCGGTCGTGCGGAAAATGACAGAACAGCTTCTTTCGAGCGAGGTCATTCATGCGGACGAAACTGTGATACAGGTGCTGCACGAAGAAGGCAGAAAGGCGACAAGCGAATCGAGGATGTGGGTCTACTGCAACGGAAGGATCAATGACCGAAGTATTGTCATCTTTGATTACAAACCTACAAGGAAGGGTGCAAACGCCGCAGAGTTTCTGAAAGGTTGGAACGGATATCTCGTTCGTGACCAGTTCAGCGGGTATCATGTGCTGAAGAACGTGAAGCATTGCGGATGTTGGGCACACATGAGGAGACGTTTTGTCGAAGCCATTCCTTCAAACAAAAAGCTGCACAGCACGTCTGTTGCCGTTCAGGCTGTGGAGCGGATAAAAAGAATATATCATGAGGAGGGACTGCTGAAAAACTGCAGTGCAGATGAAAGACTTGCCGGTGAGTGGCAAAAACAAGCTTGCGGAGGCCATTGGTTATGCAAAAAATGAAAAAGCGTATCTTTACACCTTTCTTGAAAACGGAAATGTTCCGATCGATAACAATCGAGCTGAAAATGCGATCAGACCGTTTGCCGTCGGCAGAAAAAACTGGCTGTTCAGTAATACCGCAAGAGGTGCAGAGTGCAGCGCTGCTCTGTATTCCATTGTATCCACAGCACAGGCTAATGGTTTGGATGCAGAAAAATATCTAACGGAGCTGTTCAGACAGCCTGCCGGAACGATCATTATGCCTTGGGAGGAAGAGAAGGAAAATGGAATTCCGTAATGAACTGAGAGAAGATTGTTATTGGTGTCATGGAAAACTTACACCGCACCTTTCGGAAACGGTTATGGGTAAATGCGGAGATAAAGAAATCATTTTCAAAAATGTTCCAAGACTTGAATGCAAGAAATGTAGTTTTTATTACTCTGCAGAACCTTTTCAGGAACAAAAAAACGAAATATTTCAAGAGCATTTGAGATCACTGCCCTTTTTAAGCGTAACCATTGAATACAAAAGCATGATCGATTATGTTGATCGTGAGCTGCTTGATCAGAAAGATGACTGACAAATTCCTATATTTTACAATCACGGGATCTGCTTTTTGCTTGTCCCGTGATTTTTTGTCCATATGCTTACTGTTTGACGGTTACGTGACAAGATATACCTGCATTCCGTATGCAAGATCATTCAGCATAGCCTGTCCACCACCGCCATCAACATCTCTGCCGAAATGTTTTCCGGCAACGTTATGTGAAGTCCGTTTTTCTCTACAGTGATGCTTCCGACTACTGATGCGGTCAGGATCGGAACTACTGCACATTCTGTTTCGTTT
>ONIF01000234.1 GCA_900317795.1 uncultured Eubacteriales bacterium
AGTATGGAAAATGGTGGAAAGAAAATCACAAAAATTAAACTGTATTCATGCGGTTACTGCAAAAATAATTTAGGTATCGTTTTTCACGGACACAAAAAAGATATACGCAAATTTCCTGCTCTTGTCGTATATCTTCACCATGAAAAATTCGGGAATATCCTTTTTGACACGGGCTACAGCGAGCTTGTTTATAAAAATGGCTTTGTATCGTTGCTTTACAACGCTCTTAATAAAACATTTGTCAAGCCCGAAGAAATCATTGATGTAAGGCTGAAAAATGACGGGATTTCACCTAACAGCGTGAAATATATCATTTTGTCCCATGCACACCCCGACCATATCGGTGCATTGAGAAAATTTGCAAATTACAGGCTTATCACTACAAAAGACGTTTTGATGAAAATGAAAGAGAAAAAGACACTTTCTCTTACTTTTAAAAACATGATACCTCACGGAAAAATCCTTGTAAAAGCCGTTACGCCTGCAAGTGATAAAAATATTTTGGGGGAGTTTTTCAGTGAAGTGTATGATATATTCAATGACGGTTCGGTGATAGGTGTACGCCTTGACGGTCATGCGGAGGGGCAGATGGGAATATACCTGCCCGAATACAAAATTTTCTTTGCGGCAGATGCCTGCTGGGGAGAGGATATTCTTGACGAGGTAAAAAATATGTATCCTTTGCCAAGATTGATTCAGAACGATTTCAAAAAATATTCCCAAACGGTCACGGCTGTACAAAAATTTTCCGCTGCACACCCCGAAGTAAAAATTATTTATTCACATGGCGGCATGGAGGAAAAAGTGTATGAGTAAATTAAGAATACTTTCCACGTATCTGCAATTCAGAAACAGGCTTTTCACATCACGAAAAAAATTGGAAGCCTATCAGCAGAAAAAATTGAAAAAACATCTTGCCTTTGTCACGGAGAAGTCTGCATTTTACCGTAAATATAAAGGGCATGAACTGAAAGATTTTCCGATGATAGACAAGGGCATTATGATGGAAAATTTTGATACGATAAATACCGTAGGCATTAAAAAGGAGGAAGCATTGGAATTTGCGGTAAATGCGGAACGTACAAGAGAATTTGGTGACAAGCTGAAAAATATCACAGTAGGACTGAGTTCGGGAACATCTCACAGCAGGGGGGCATTTCTTGTTGAAAAGACCGAAACGGAAAAATGGGCAGGATTTGTTTTAGCGAAATTTCTCCCTCACGGCATTCTGGGAAAATATAAAATAGCTTTTTTCATGCGTGCAAACTCCAATTTATATCAGTCTGTCGGTTCAAAGAATATCAGATTTGAATTTTACGACATTTATGCGGACATGGATAAAAACATTGAAAAGCTCGAAAAAAACGGTGCAGACATACTTGTTGCACAGCCGTCTGCATTGTTGATGATAGCTGCCGCCCTTGATGAAAAAAAGATAAATATTCACCCCGAAACAGTCATCTCCATTGCGGAAGTGCTTGAAAAGGAAGATGAGGAGAGAATAAAGAAATCTTTTGGCACAGATGTGATACATCAAGTCTATCAATGCACGGAGGGTTGTCTTGCAACAACCTGCAAATACGGCACTTTGCATTTGAATGAAGATATAGTTTTCATTGAAAAAGAGTATATCGACAAAAACAGATTTATTCCGATAATAACGGATTTTGAAAGAACCTCACAGCCGATTATAAGATACAGACTGAATGACGTGCTTGTTGAGAAAAAAGAAAAATGCCGTTGCGGAAGTGCCTGCACGGCATTGGAAAAAATAGAGGGGCGTGAAGATGATGTATTTATTTTTCACGGAGAGGAAAAGGAAATTAAAATTTTCCCCGATTTCATAAGACGGTGTATTTTATTTTCGGGAAATATAAGCGATTACAGGATAGTACAGCAGGCTGACGGAAGTATCAGTATTTACGCTGATATAGACGATAAAATGAAAGAGAAAGTCACAGGTGAATTTAAAAAATTGGCAGAGGATAACGGTTTCAAACTGCCCGAGATACGTTTTGAAAAATATGCTTATGACAAGAACAGGAAATTAAAAAGAGTTGAAAGGGTGAGTTAATAACATGAGGAATATAAAAATAACAGGTTGTGGGGCGGCACTCCCCGAAAATACGGTGTATTTTGGCGGTCAAACGAGATACAGGCTCAAAGACGGTCAAACCATTCTTGACCTTGCGGAAAAGGCTGTCAAAGAGGCACTTGAAAAGTCGGGACTTGCTATAAAAGATATGATTTGATAATAGGCGGCACAGCGACACCTTTACAGGCAATTCCCTGCAATGCGGCACTTTTACATGAGAGAATTGCAAAAGGTACAAGCATACCTGCCTTTGACATAAACTCCTCATGCACGAGTTTCATAACGGCATTTGATATGGCATCATATCTCATTGACAGCGGCAATTATAAAAATATACTGATATTTTCGGGAGATACAGCGTCGGGGGCTTTAAATCCCAATCAAAAGGAAAGTTATGAGCTTTTTTCCGATGCGGCAACGGCATTTGTAGTAAGTGCCTGCAACGGTGAAAGCGGTGTTATCCATTCAAAACAGCATACATATTCGGAGGGTGTGCATGATACGGAAATAAGAGGCGGCTGCGGACTGCTGACGGCTTTTAAAATGACTGCCGAAAACAAAGAGGATTATTATTTTGACATGAAAGGCAAGAGAGTTTTAAAGCTGACTGCAACAAAAATGCCCGAATTTTTCAATAACTTTCTTAAAGACATGGGAATGACTGTAAATGACATTGATTTTCTCATACCACATCAGGCAAGCAAGGCTTTAAAGCTGATAATGGAGCGTCTGAACGTGCCGAAAGAAAAGTATATTGACCGTGTAAGCGAGTGGGGAAACATGATTTCCGCTGCCGTGCCTATGGCACTTTACACGGCTGTTAACGAGGGAAAAATAAAGCGTGGCGATAAAGTAGCCCTTTGCGGAACAGCGGCAGGACTGACTTTTAACGCCTTATGTATGGTTTATTGAATAATCGTATTTTCCGTCATGTTTCGCCCGCATGGAATGATGTTTTCACCCGAAAGTGCATATATGTCATCACACCTGCTTTCGAGCGAATAGAGATATTGAGCAGTCGGAGAAAGCTTTTTTATATCGGAGTAACGCATGATGACAGGGAGATTTGCTGTTTCACGCATGGTGCGGAGAATATGTTTTCCGTTTCGGCTGAAACCGAGAATTTTGATATATTGAGGTAAAATATTGCAGTCGCTTTGTTTTATTCCGAGAAAGGCATATAATAAAATACGTCTTAAACGTGCAAGAGTATATCTTTTTGTTTTTGCAAGAGAAAGTATTTCTTCTGTTGAAATGCCGTTTCTGACGGCAGAGTAAAGACGGTTTTCCAATCCCTCGCTTATGTCGGGCAGATTTTTGAAATCTTCAAGCGACATCATTCTTAGTTTATATAAAACAGCCGTTTCAAGCTTTTTAAAATCATGTATTTCCGAAAAATTCGGTGAGGGAATGTATTTTTGAAATTCGGGATTTTTTTCATAAATCAATTTACGGATAAGCGTTGCGGAGGCGGTATTTTCACAGGCAGTCAGGCTGTCATGTACAGAGCCGACACGCTGAATTGTTTTCGGCAATATTTGGGAATTGATTTTATTCAGAGCCTTTATATATTCTATTCCGAGAATGTTGTTGGGGCTTTGGAGGATTTCGGCAGAAAGTCCGTCAATTTCGGCAACGGCATTTTCACGGGCTTTTGCAAAGGT
>ONIF01000097.1 GCA_900317795.1 uncultured Eubacteriales bacterium
TCAGAAAATATTTCAAAAAATGCCTTTTGGAGCTTGCAAATAATACTTGTTTGGGTGTATAATGCTTTCATGTGAATTACTCCCTTTCAGGTTACAAACGGTTCGTTTGGTCACTTACCATTTTACACCTTTTCGGAGAGTAATTCACTCTTTTATTTTTTCAAAACTTGGAAACTGCTGTTACCTATAGCAAAATCAGGATAATTTTTTCCAAGATTATATTTATCTTTGAAAGAACTTGTTGTGTAGTCTGTACTAATAAAATCCGTTATTCTAAATTCTATATCTTTTTTGGTATCTGCTATAATAAACTCATCTCCCATAGTAACAATTCCTGTACTATTTTTAGCAAAGAGTTCATCAATGTTAATCCATTCCCAATAATTGTTTGATTTACTCATTTTATTTGGAATAAATAGATAGTATGGACTGTTAATTTCAATTTTTTCCCATACTATGTTGTTTATATTACTTGTTTGTAAAAAAGTATATTTTATATTCCGCAAACCATATAAGTCTGAATAATAAATTGTTGGACAAACGTTTTTTGTTGTTTTCTTAAAAAATATATTTATTGAAACTCCTTGTTCAATATCAAATACATTCTCATCCTTACTGCCATCAGGACATTTTTCTCCTCTATTGATATTCCCATGAAGGTTAATAATATATATTTTCTCAAATGTTTGTAACAAATTATAACGCATTGCTCTGAATGTTGGATTATTAAGGAAACCATGAGGGCATATATAGGCAAGTATTCCATTTGATGTATTTTCGATTAATAATTGAGCATATCGTATAAACTTTACATAATCATCATTCAACCAGTGTTTTCGTTCATTAAAATATACTCCATCAATGTACTTGTAATCATTGATAAGATTTGTTATAAATTCATTATTATTCGATGATATGCCTGAATATGGCGGATTTCCGATAATAAAGTCAATAAAATTTATTTAGAAATCGCAGTCTTAATAGATTATTTTTACAATAAGCAATGGTTAGTGTTAAGAATGCTCGATATAATGGAGGAAACAAGCGAGGCAATTTCCTCTGATGTTTCTTTCAGACCGTCATCAAGCCATCTTTTCATGATACCTGCACAGCCGTTCACGATAAAAGCATTATACATTTCCGTGTTTGCTTCGTTGAAAGAAATATCGGCATATTTCCACAGACTGCAAAGGTGCTTATTGACGAGTGACTTTATTTTGTTAAAAAACTTCATGTCGTTGTTTTCGCTGAAAAATACCCTGCACATATCGTGATTATCCGCCAAAAACGAAAATATTTTCAGCAAGTACCGATATATATTGGTTTTGCTGTTTTCGTCAAAATCAAGTATTTCTTCAAATTCCCTGAAAAACTCGTCCTGCGTCCTGTAAAGTATATCATATACATCTGTATAGTGAAAATAAAAAGTTCCCCTGTTCACGTCTGCAAGCTCCGACAGCTCCGTTACCGATATTTCATTGACAGGTTTCTTTTGAAGTAAAATTAAAAGGGCTTCTTTAAGGCGTTTTTTTGTATTTCTCACACTTCTGTTCTGATTTCCGCTCTTGTTCACGGCAAAATTCCTCCTTTTGAACATTTATAACTGTATTCGTTGAAAAATAGACATTATTCAAAATATTGTGGGTTGACTATGCATCACACAGTAACTATAATATATCATAGTCTAAAATTCAACATCTGTCAAGATTTCAACAGATGTCGAAATATACGGAGGGCATTTTTTTATGAATAAACTCAAAAATATTCCGCAAAAAGACCGCATTATGAAAGTCATAGCAAAATCTATCGTAAAATACCGCTTTTTCATCATGGCGGTATTTCTTGCGGCGGCACTTTACTGCGGTATGTCCATATCCAAAGTGAAAGTAAACGAGGATATAACGGCATTTCTGCCCGAAGATACCGAAACCCGTCAGGGACTTACCGTTATGGAAGATGAATTCATCACATACGGCACGGCAGATATAATGGTTTCCAACATCACCTATGAAACAGCCGAAAAATTAGCCGAACATATCGGTAATATGGAACACGTCACAACCGTAACTCTTGATGACAGCCCGTCGCATTATGTGAATTCCTCTGCACTGCTGTCTGTTTCGTTTGACGGCACAAGCGACAATGAAAAAATCATCTATGCCCTGTCACAGATAAAAGACAGTCTGAAAGACTATGATGTATATATCTCTTCCGAGATAGGCGAGAATTATTCCGCTCAGGTGGCGGAGGAAATGGGCGGAGTTTTACTCCTTGCCGTCAGTGTAATCGTTTTTGTACTGCTTTTCACGTCAAGGAGTTATTTTGAAGTCGTTATTTTCGGCATTGTCTTTATCTTTGCGGCGGTTCTCAACATGGGTACAAACTATCTTTTAGGCACTATCTCCTCCATTACAAACTCCATAGCCGTTATTTTACAGCTTGCTCTTGCCATAGACTATTCTATTATTCTGATACACAGGTATCAAGATGAAGTCATGAAACAGCCCACAGAAAAAGATGCTCTCATAGAGGCTCTTTCCAAAGGCATTATTGAAATATCTTCTTCCAGCCTTACCACAATTTCGGGCTTGCTTGCACTGACTTTAATGCATTTCAGACTTGGCTATGATTTGGGTGTAGTCCTTACCAAAGGTATTATTTTCAGCATTCTTTCGGTGCTTCTGCTCATGCCAGGATTGATTTTGATGTTCCCGAAAATGCTCAAAAGAACCGCCCACAGAAATCACGTTCCCAATATCGAGTTATGGGGCAGATTTCTCACGAAGTCAAAATACTGCTTTGTATGGGTATTTGTAGTAATCATTCCGCTTTCGATATATTTTTCTTCAAAGACAAATTACGCATTTGCCGACAGCACGATAAATGAATTGATATACTCCGAAAGCCGTGCGACTATGCACAAAATAACCGATACATTTGACGACTCAACGCAGATTGCCCTTATCGTTCCCAACGGGAATTATGAGGCTGAAAAGTCTATTATCAAAGAGATAGAAAAAATGGATAATGTTAAGACAATAACGGGACTTGCAAATATCGAGTCCGAAAAGGGAAAAGTTCTTACAGACAAATATACACCGAGAATGTTTGCGGAACTTTTAGATATGGACCTTGAAGAAACCACTCTTTTATATCAGGCTTACGGCGTGGAACATCATCAGTATCAGGGAATTTTCAAGAGTGCGGAGGACTATGAAGTCCCCCTCATAGATATGTTTTTATATGTTTTTGACAAATCCGACGAGGGTATTATAAATCTTGACTCAGACAAGAAAGAAAAAATGGATTCTTTGAGAAACAGCCTTATGCTTGGCATAGACCAGCTTCAAGGCGAAAATTACGACAGAATTATTATTTCCGCCTCTGTTCCCGTTGAGGGAAAGACAAGTACGGCACTTGTTGACGCAATCAGGGAAACCGCAAAAAACTATTATGAAAACAGCGATAAAAAAGTGCTTGTGATAGGCGAGATAACGAGTGCAAGGGATCTTGCAGACACCTTTAACAGCGACAGTACAAAAATAAATGTTTTGACAATACTCTTTGTATTGGTGATACTTTTACTCACATTCAAGAGTGTGGCAGGCTCTGTACTGCTTGTATTCGTCATTCAGGGCAGTATATGGATAAATTTTTCATTCCCGTATCTCATGAATATCACAAGCTCCTTTGTCACAAATATGATAGTGTCGGCTATACAGATGGGTGCAACCATAGATTATGCAATCGTAATCATGAATCACTATCAGGAATTGCGGGATAAATTTGACAAAAAGACGGCTATGTCTTTGGCTGTCAATGAGAGCTTTCCGACTATTCTCACATCGGGAACCATTCTCACAATGGCAGGCTTTTTAATCTCCATGAGAGTAAGTGATGTATATATCGGACATATCGGTCTTGCAGTCGGCAGAGGGGCTTTAATATCCGTTATACTTGTACTGACGGTTTTACCGCAGATAATCGTTCTTCTTGATAAAATTATCAACAAAACGAAGTTTAAAATCAGCCTCGGAGGTGACGACAAATGAAAAAAATACTGTCTTTCATAACGGCAATATTTGTAGTTTTTACATCTTTTTCATATATGCCCGTGTCGGCTGTCGGCAGACACACGGAAATATCTTCCGCAAAAGACCTTATTTCTCTTGCGGAAAAGTGCAGGCTTGACAGTTACAGTATAAATCTGACTGTCACACTGAAAAATGATATTGACCTGAAAAATTCCGAATTTGAATATATCCCCTACTTTTCGGGAACGTTTGACGGAAACGGTCATACAATCAAAAATTTCAGACTTGAAAAAAACGGCTCTCAGATGGGCTTTATACGCTGTACATTTGTTTCGGCAAAGATAAAAAACCTGAATATAAGCGGAAAAGTCATCACTTCGGGCAGTGCAAAGGAAACAGGCGGTATTGTCGGAAACAATCAGGGCACGATTGAAAAATGCAGTTTTTCGGGCAAGGTCGGCGGAAAGGAAGATACAGGCGGTATTGCAGGCAAAAATACAGGCATGATAACGGACTGCGAAAACTCCGCCGACGTATCGGGTGAACACCGTACGGGCGGTATCTCGGGCAGTAATACGGGATTGATATATAAAAGCACGAATAAAGGCAGTATCAATCATACCGTGCTTTCTGCGGAACAGCCCGTTATAAAAAGCGGTCTGAGTTTGAAAAATTTCGATATAGCCGAAATTTCCGAAGATAACTTTCTTGATATAACGGATATAGGCGGTATTGCGGGATTTTCGGAGGGCAGAATAACGGAATGTGAAAGTACGGGTATTGTCGGCTATGACAGAACAGGCTACAATGCAGGCGGAATTGCAGGAAGAAATACGGGAACTGTCACCTCCTGCACAAATAACGGGCATATTATCGGCAAAAAAGATATTGGCGGAATTGTCGGACAGGCTGAACCATATACACAATGGGATTTTTCCCAAAGCAAGCTTGAAAGCCTGAAAAATTCCGTGAACGACATCAAAAGCAAGATTGAAACTCTCAAAAAAGACGCTTCCACTTCCTCCGACGACATCAAAAAGCAGATAAGCGAGATAGAAAAGTCCGTCAATGCCGTATCCGATGACGCAAAAAATGCAGTAGGGCAAATTTCAGATGATGTCGCTGAAACTAAACAAACGGCTGATAAAATCATATCGGAGATAAAAGACGCTGTAAGCAGGCATGACCATAAACGCACAAAGGAACTTCTTGAACAGATAAAACAAATGAAAGACAGCCGTGTAATAGACCTGAATGAACTGATATATATATTAAGGCTTGTGAGGACTGAGGAAAAAAGGCACTTTGAAAAAGAACATATTGAGTCGGAATATGACCTTTCGGGCACGGTTGAAGAAATCATTGCAGGCATGGAACTGCAAAAGCCCGATACCGAAAGTATCTATAAAGATATTCAAAATATAGGCGAAAATACGGCAGTTCTTGAAAATCTCATGCAGTCGGGTTCAGACAGTATCAAAAAAGATGCAAAAGCCCTTAAAGAAAGCCTTTCGGGCTTTGCAGATACCATGCAGATAACCGCAAAGGACATTTCACAAGTGAAAATCAGCACCATGACAGACGTTTCCGCAGACGGCAAATACAATAACAGTATCATTCAAAACTGCCAAAATCATGGTGACGTATATGCCGAAACCAATGCAGGCGGTATTGCAGGCACAATATCATTTGAGATAGCCTTTGACGCAGAGGATAAATTACAGGTATCGGACTATCTTTTGAATGACGCAGAATATCTTGTATTTTCCGTCATAAAGGATTGTGACAGCAGTAGTGAAGTGACGGCTAAAAAGCAGAATGCAGGCGGAATTGTCGGAAATGCGGATTTCGGCTTGACAGACGGGTGTACAGGCTCGGGAACGATAAGAGTGACAAGCGGTGAATACTGCGGAGGAATTGCGGGACAGACAGCAGGCAGTATCAGAAATTCATTTTCAAGAAGTATTCTTTACGGAAACGGATATGCAGGCGGAATTGCAGGCAAAGCTAAAAATATTTCAAACTGTAAATCCTACTCTTTCATAGAGAGCGGAGGGGAATTTACAGGCAGTATTGCGGGCAGTCTTGACGGACAGGCGGAAAACTGCTATTTCGTCGAGAACGGCATAGGCGGTATAGACGGAATATCCTATAAAAACAAGGCTGAGCCTCTGACATATCGGGAGATGATGAAAAGGAATGATATTCCCGATATTTTCAGGAAAATCACCGTGACATTCATTGCAGAAAATAAAACCGTTGCGGAGATAGATGTGGATTTCGGCGGAAAAATAGAAAAACTTCCCGAAGTGCAGAAAAACGGACTTCAATACTGGAAATGGAACGATTTTGACAATGAGCATATCTATTACAGTCAGACCGTTGAGGGAGAATATAAAAACCCTAAAACGACCATTTCAACAAGTGAAGATATTCCCTTGTTTTTGGCAGAAGGAAATTTCTATGAAGGGCAGACGCTTACAGCCGAGCCTGTTGAAAAAACTGCCGATAAAGATACAGAACTGCTTTCCGCATATAAGGTGTATGTCAACGATTTTTCGGGCAGTCTGAAAATACGCATGAAAGCCGTTGACGGCGGACAGCTTTATTTGTCGGGCAAAAGTGCCGACTATGA
The DNA here is from genome assembly GCA_900317795.1 of uncultured Eubacteriales bacterium. GTDB lineage: Bacteria > Bacillota > Clostridia > Oscillospirales > Acutalibacteraceae > UBA1213. Next base: position 6,670 of record ONIF01000097.1, read on the forward strand.
AAAAGACGGCAGTTATATCGTTTTTGAAGCGGAAAACGGAAGTGAAATTGTCTATATAAAGTCTGTAAAAAATAATTTATGGATATGGATGATATTGGTATTTATTTTAGCTGTAATAATCACAGCAGTATTTATTGCAGTTATGAAACACAGAAGTAAAAAAAATCATTTGCCCGACAATGCACAGCCTGTTGAAGAAAGTCAGAACTCATAATTCAATGCAGAACAAACCGCCCGAAAATTTTGCTTTTCGGGCGGTTTTCAATTATTTGGAGTTTATTTCTCAACACAGCAGTTTCCAAGTTTTGAAAAAATAAAAGAGTGAATTACTCTCCGAAAAGGTGTAAAATGGTAAGTGACCAAACGAACTGTTTGTAACCTGAAAGGGAGTAATTCACATGAAAGCATTATACACCCAAACAAGTATTATTTGCAAGCTCCAAAAGGCATTTTTTGAAATATTTTCTGA
>ONIF01000046.1 GCA_900317795.1 uncultured Eubacteriales bacterium
GAATGATACATTAAAGCAATATTACTATTGTTTTTTCGCAAAAAATGTAATATAATTATTGTGTATCATTCAAAAAGGACAGAATTTCTATGAACAGTATTTTCAGAGGAAACAGACGCAGCGTCTTGTTTATATCGGATTTTATTTTATGGAACCTCTCTTTTTACATATCCTTTTCCGTGAATAAAAACACTTTTTTTCTCAGGGGATATGAAAATATATTTTTTACGGGGCTTATTGCCGCCAATATATGTTTTTCGGTAGTGTTCGTTCTTTTCAGACTGTATGACAAACTTTGGCGATATGCCGATATTGAGGACTTTTTTTATGCACTGATAGCCTCCCTTACGGCAAATCTTGCTTTCATGTCCTGCACGATGACCGCAAGTATTTGGTATGCCGACATCAATCTTGGCTCACGGGTATATATCACTTATGCCATGATGTCCACGTTGCTTGTGATGATGTTTAGGATAATTTACAGGCTGAATAAAATTCTTGAGCGTCGCAACCTTGCGGGAAAGGCAAGCAAACGCCTTTTAATCGTCGGTGCAGGCGAAACCGCCTTTTCTGTGCTTACGGAACTTTCAAAAGCCGCATGGAATGAATATATTCCCGTGTGCCTTGTCGATGACGACAAGGACAAGCTTAACAGACGTATTGCAGGCATCAAAGTGGCAGGCACTACCAACGACATTCCCCGACTTTGCTATGAAAACGACATTGAAGCCATTCTTTTCACCATCTCTCAAATCAGCGTTGCCGATAAAAAGAGGATTCTCGATATATGTGCCGACACCCAATGTGAAGTGAAGATTATTCCGAATATGTATAATCTCGTAACTTCGGGCGGTGCGTCCATCACCTCCTCCATGCGACAGGTTGAAGTGGAAGATTTGCTGGGCAGAGAGCCTGTTGTATTCGACACCGAAAAATACGGTAAATATATTATCGGTCAAACAGTTCTTGTAACGGGCGGCGGCGGTTCGATAGGCTCGGAACTTTGCCGACAAATTGCACGTCTTAACCCCAAACATCTTATTATTCTCGATATTTACGAAAACAATGCTTATGACATTCAGCAGGAGCTTATCAGAAAGCACGGCAAAGACCTTTCATTTGAAGTGCAGATAGCGTCTGTGCGTGACAAGAAAAAGCTTGAACACATCTTTAAGAACAAAAACATAGATGTTGTCTTTCATGCCGCTGCACATAAGCACGTTCCCCTTATGGAAAACAATCCCGAAGAAGCCGTTAAAAACAATGTATTCGGCACTCTCAAATTGGCAGAAGTGGCGGATAAATACCGTGTAAAGAACTTTGTGCAGATTTCAACGGATAAAGCCGTCAATCCCACCAACATCATGGGTGCGTCAAAACGTATATGCGAAATGATTATTCAAATGATGGGCAGGAGAAGTAAATATACCAACTTTGTTGCCGTGAGATTCGGAAATGTTCTCGGCTCAAACGGCTCTGTTATTCCGCTTTTCAAGGAACAAATCCGTTCAGGCGGTCCTGTCACCGTCACCCACCCCGATATTATCCGTTATTTCATGACCATTCCCGAAGCGGTATCGCTTGTACTCACGGCCGGCAGTCTTGCAAAAGGCGGTGAAATATTCATTCTCGACATGGGCGAGCCTGTCAAAATAAGAGTTCTTGCAGAAAATTTGATACGACTTTCCGGCTTGAAACCCGACGAGGATATTAAAATAGAATATACGGGATTAAGACCGGGTGAAAAACTTTATGAAGAACTTCTTCTCAATGAAGAGGGCATTACCAAGACCGACAACAAAAAAATATATATTGGCAAGCCTATCGAATTTGACAATGATATGTTTTTGAAAAACCTTTCAAGGCTGTATATAGCCGCTCACAGAAATCAAGCTGACAGGGTGGAACAGCTCATAGCCGACACCGTGCCGACATTCCACCATGCCAGAAACAATTAGCAATGAGCAATGTGCAATTATTGGTAACCGCAAGCAAATGAAAAAATTTGCAAAGTGCCTTTTAAACAATTAGCAATTAGCAATTAGCAATGTGCAATTATTGGTAACCGCAAGCAAATGAAAAAATCCGCAAAGTGCCTTTCATGACATTTTGCGGATTTTTTTATCAACATATTTCAGCAGAACCGACCTGCCGTTAAAAATATCTGCACATTGCACATTGCAAATTGCACATTAAACAAGTATTTCGCCCTCAACGGGAGCACAAGCAGCATTGGATTCATCTGTATCAATGTGCATAGCAGGGGCAAATCTCGGGCTTACTCTTACCACTACATCACCGAATATGAGTTCTCTGCCGTCTTTGCCTGTCTTTACACTTACTACCTGCTTGTCTTTCAGACCGAATTCTTCGGCAGTTTTCGGGTCAAGGTGGATATGTCTTTTGGCAACCATTACACCGCACTCAATGTCAACTTCACCTTTCGGTCCGATAAGCTTACAGCCGGGTGTGCCTTTCACGTCACCTGACTCTTTTACAGGCGGGTTAATACCGATTTTGCGTGCATCGGAAAATGAGAGTTCAACCTGGTCGTCGGGACGCTCCGGACCAAGTATTGAACAGACAAGCTCACCTTTGGGACCTACAACCGTTACTTTCTCAAAACAGGCAAACTGTCCGGGCTGTGAGAGGTCTTTCTTGTTGGTAAGCTGATAGCCCTCACCGAAAAGCGTTGCAAGCGTACTCTTTGTAACGTGTACGTGACGGGCAGAAGTTTCAACCATGATTTTCATTTCAATCTACTCCATTCTATTAAAAATCTTTATACAATAATTTTACAACTGTTTGATAAAAAAGTAAAGAAGTATTTGCAAAAATCCCCCAACAATTTCATTGCTAATTGCACATTGCTCATTGCTCATTGTCATAGGTGTGGTCGCAGACTTCTTTTATTTTTTCCTGCAATTTCAGGAAATCCTCAAAAGCGGCAGGCTTGTTGTTGGGATTTCTGAGAAGTGCGGCAGGGTGCAGAATTGCCATCATCAAAACTCCGTTCTTTTCAAAAAACATTCCATGCTCTTTCATTATCTTGAAATCGGGTTTGATAATTTTTGCAGCGGCAATTCTTCCAAGGCATACAATTATTTTCGGTCTTAATATCTTGAACTGCTTTCTGAGCCATTCTATGCACTGTTCCTGTTCTTCGGGCAGGGGGTCACGATTTTGGGGCGGTCTGCATTTTACTATATTTGCAATATAGATATTTTTCTTTCTGTCGAGGTCAACCGCAGCAAGCATTTTATCCAAAAGCTGTCCGCCACGCCCAACAAACGGTTCTCCTTTTAAGTCCTCGTTTTCACCGGGTCCTTCGCCTATGAACATGACTTCCGCATTGTCAACGCCTGTTCCGAATACAACATTTGTCCTTGTCGAGCAAAGTCCGCACTTTTGACAATGCAGGCATTCTTCCCTTAATTTTGCAAATTCTTCATTTTTCTCTGACATACAAAAATCCTCCCCTTTGGATAGTGTGGAGAGTGGAGAGTTGAGAGTGAAGCAGGCATATCAACTCCACTCTCCACTCTGCACACTCCACTCTCTATAAAGTTTTACTGTACAGAAAACACGTTAACGGTATTTCTTTTCCATGCAGGTTCATAATAATATTTTCTTCACCGTCACGGCTGAAATTTCTTTTGTCATAAAATTGATATGTACAGCCCGTGTCTGTAAATAAATATATCAATTTACCCTTTTCACGTTTTGAAAGTTCTTCCAAAAGTGCCGTTCCAATGCCCATTCCGTTCAAATCAGGCTCAACCGCAAGAAAATTCATTTCTCCGTCAGGCTTGTTTTTTTTCGTGAAATCGGCAAGCATTTTTTCATTTGTGTCGCTGTAAACATTTGCACCGCCTTTAAAAAGCATTCCCATGAAAAGTTCTGCCGTTTTGATAAAAAGGCTTGCATAAAGTGACTTGTATGCTTTTTTCTCTCCGTTCATATCCGCAAGCAGTACTCCGACAAATTTACCGTCAATGTATGCCCCTATTATCTGAGTTGCACGCAAAAGCTCCATATACCAAAAATATTTGCTGTACAGACTGATTTCAAACGGCTTATCGGTGTATCTGTCAACATTCATTCCGATTCTGCAAAACTCTATTGCTTTTTTGAAATCCCTCTTTGAAACGGGTTTTAACTCTATATCCATTTACTTTCCGCCTTTATCAATTTTTCTTTCGGTGTTCTTGCCGTCTTTAAAGCCTCTTTTATATACAAATACCAGACACACCGAAATCAATATAACGATACCCGCAAATATGAAAAAGTCTGTTTGAGTATATGTTTTTTCTTCGTAGTAAGCGTTATATTGTTTTTTCGGCTCACTCACTTCTTCCGACTGCTGAGATGTATTCTTTGAAACATCTGTATTTACGGTACTTTTTTCGGAGATGATGACTTTTTGCGAAATCCTGCTTTTTTCGGAAATATTGCTCTCACTTAAAATACTTTCTTGGCTGACATCAAGTGTAAAATGATATTTCTCGTCTGAAACAAGATAATTTTCATTTTTATCACACACTTCATATATGAAAGCCTCAAATTCATATTTTTGATATGAGCCTGTCGGCTTGAAACGTACTGCAATATCCTGTATATTTTCGGGCATATAAATTATATCTGTCTGACCGCTGTTATCATTGTAATATAAAATATCCTTTTCGCTTTTTTCTTCAAGAGATATATTTTTCAGTTCAAGCATATTTTTGTCATAAGAAATGCTGATACGGCAAGCACCTATATCAAAATAGCTTTCAAGTGAAAGGTACGCAGTAAAAGCCTTTTCGGCTTTCACATCTTCATTGACGTGCATGGAAAGAGATACTTCGTTATTTTGTGCATACACCCTCACGGTGAATATAAGAAATACTGCCAATGCAGTTATTACAGCCTTTTTCACGGAAATTTCTCCAATAATGATTTTATCCTATTTTAACATAATACAGCCTTTATTTCAACAGCAAAAAATAAGCAGTCGGTAAATTTTTTTACCGACTGCATCATATTTATCTTCCGAAACCGCCCGGACCTCTGCCACCCATGCCCATACTCTGAACGTCACTATAATATAAATCAGATGTAAAGTCCATAGTTGCTGTATTTGAGCCTGCTGTAAGTGTATAGGAATTTCCCTGTGTCATGTTCGGAGAGGAGTAAACCGCACATGAAAAATTCTTTGTTGCCGTGAATGTGAAGCCCGAACCGTCATCAACTGAAATCTCTGTTCCGCTTTCACCCGATATATTCACGAGTGCAGAACACTGTGTTCCTGTATCGAAGTTGACCGCCATATCAGATGTGCCGAGTGCAAGGACTGTTCCGCCCGTTATGCTTGCAACACAACCGTTGCTGTCACCTTTATCCAATGCACCGTTACCGCTTGTTGTAGGACCTTCCACAATAGTCGTACCGCCTGTGATATAAATAGAGCCGTTGCTGTCCAAGCCGTCACCCGATGTGTTTACATACACATAACCACCGTTGATTGTAAGGCTTGCACTTGTATCCGTACTGCCCCAAGGTGTATCGTCATTTGAGCTTGTATCGGAACCGCCTGCGGTATTGATACCGTCATCACTTGATACTACCCAAACTCCTCCGTTATTCATTACAAAAGCCTGTGCTTCTATGCCCTCATAGGACTTTATGATATTTATCGAGCCGTCATTGATTGTAACAGTACCTGTTGCCGTCAAGCCGTCATCGCTTGTAGAAAGTTCTGCACTGCCTGCATTCACCGTAATATCTGCATTTCCGTGAATTGCGTCATCTGCACTTGATACGGTGAGCGTTGTACCGTTCATTAAAATATCACCGTCACACTTTACGCCCTTTTGAGAGGTATCACTGTTTTTGGAATTATCAGAGCCACCGCCTGCCAATATGTCAACCGTACCGCCTGCAAGGTCAATATATCCTGTAAAGTCTGCATTGTCGTTGCCTGCTTTTACGGAAATTCCGTCATAGCCTGCATTTATATACAAACTGCCGTCTGATATATAGAAAAGGCTTGTATTGTCATCATTTGAAAGCTGTATTCCGTCATGTCCCGAAGTGATTTCAATATCACCACCGCCTATTTTTACGCTGTCATCTGCCTGAATACCGATATTTTCGGCATTTACAGTCAGTTTTGAACCTGTTATTTTCAAGTCGTTCTTGCATACAATGCCGTGCAGGCTTGATGTGACATTCAAAGAACCCTCACCATTGATAGTGACATCATCTTTTGCATATATAGCACCGTCAATTTTAGCACTGCTGTCGGAGTTCGTGCATTCAATGGTATTTTCTCCTACACACTGTATAATCACTTTATCACATGACTGTATATTGATACAGGCACTTGACGAGTTTTTCATGGAAACATTGTCAAGTATCAGATAGATATTACCTGATTTTGTGCTGTCGTCAACGGTGATAGTAACATTTTCGGACGAGCCTGTCACTTTATAAGTGCCTTTTGAAGTGATTGTAACTTCACTGCCCGAACTGCCCCTCGTGGTATCGGATATAGTACCCTCATTTCCGGAAAGTGTTATCGTTGCATTCACATCTTCGGAAGTAACGTCTTTATAATCTCCGTCAGCAAAATTTGAATTTTCCGTTGCGGAGGTCTGAGTTGCGGAAGTTTCATTTGAGGTGGTCGAAGTCTGTGAAACAGTCGAGGTTGTATCCGAATTTGCAGAACTTTGCGTTGAACTGTCGGAACAGCCTGCACATACTGCCGTAGAAATCACGAGTGCCATAAATACAGCCAAACATTTTTTATGCATAAATTTACATCTCCTTTTCAAATTGCCGTCATCAATCATTGCTCATTGCTAACTGCTCATTGCTAATTGTTTAGAGTTGGTTTTGGGGTTCTGTGTAGGGGAGAACTGCTATTTCAAGATTGCCGTTTTTGGTGCGTATTTCGTCAATGAAAGCTTTTTCTTCGGAGGGGTCTTTCATCTGGATTTTGAACGAAAGACGGAACATAGAACCCATGCCCGTTGTTTTAACGCCTGCATTTTCCCAGCTTTTGAGATAGTGTGCAAAGGTGTCGTCAAATTCACCCGAATATTCGAGGGACTCGGGAATGGTAATTCTGAGAAGTCTGTCCTCTGCCATGCTTTTGTGTTCAAATATCGGGAGGAATGAGAGAATAAGGTATATGACTGCCATTCCAAGAAGAATTACAACGCCATAGCCAATGTAGCCCATGCCGAAAGCGATACCCGAACCCATTGCAATGAGTATAGCTGCAATTTCGTCTGCACTGCCCTGAGCACTTCTGAAACGGATAAGACTGAAAGCACCGCCTATTGCAACGCCTGCACCGATATTTCCCTTAACGAATGCAATGACTGCCGCAACCATGAAAGGAATAACTGCCATTACCATGAAAAAACGTTTCTTTGCACGGATTTTAAAGGACATAATCCATGCATAGATAAAGCCCGAAACGATGGCAGCAAGTGCCATGATAAAGAATTGTGCCGCTGTGGGTGATGTTGTAAAGATAGAGTCAAACATGATTGAATTTCCTTTCTTTTATAAATTTCTTGTACGGAGAAGCTGTTGTCTGTAAGCCTCACCGTATTTGGAGAAACTGCCTTTATAGATTTTGCCTTTTGTCAGAATGTCCGACAGCCACAGCGGTACAGCCTGCTGTACTTTTACTTCAAGTATCGTGTAACCGTCTTTTAAGAGAGAGTTGCCGTTCATTGATACCCTTAAATCAAGGTCATCATATCTGTAACGGGGATTGTGGTCAATGGTCAGTCTTAAATCTCCGTCAGGCTGAAAGTATGCTATTCTGTCATAGATTATCATGCAGGCGGGTACAAGCGTCTGATAGTAGTCACGGAAAGTAGTGATTTCTTTATTTATCTGACCGCCTGCACATATATCGCCCTCACCGTCAAAGAATTTTTTGACAAGGGGAATAGTTGACTGCACACGCCTTTTATATACAATTCCGTAAGCCTTTCTTTTGAGTTCAAGGAATACGGGAGAAGTATCTGTTGCGATACCGTAGGAACGAAGCCTTATTTTTTCCTTGAAAGGAGGTTTTTCAACGGAAGTTCTGATAAGCCTGTAATTTGGTGTATCATAGTACAGAGATGCTATGGAAGTAAGTCCGAACTTGTCTATTTTCATATAGTCCTTTACGCTTTCTTTAAAATACTCCGTCTGTTCGGGGGACATGATGTATTTCATTTCATATCGTTTCATTACAACAACGGGATTTGAAACAACTGCCATCTTCTTCACCGCCTTTTTTATAATGCTATTTCAAGAGTAAATATGCCGTTTGCGACTTTTGCGGAAACCCTGCCGTTATGTGCCTTGGCAATATCTTTGACATACGACAATCCAAGACCTGCGGTATTTTTATCTTTTGCATTGGCGAGAGTGGTAAACCTGTCAAATATCTCGTCAACACTGCCGTTTGAAAGGTCTGTATCGTTTGTCTGCAAAATAATGATTCTGTCGCCTTTTTTCTTTAAAGTAAATTCCGCTTTTGAAAGGGAGTATCTCAGAGCATTTTCCGCAAGTTCGGAAAGAACTTTCTTTATTGCCTGTTCGTCACCCTCAAAGTTTATATCGGGTGTTATGTTGCTGTCGAGTGCAATTTTCTTTTCATCAAACTTTTCTTTTCGGCTTTCAACGAAACTCTGCATAAGCTCCGAAAGATTGATATTGGATACAGCCATATCCTTTTCTTCAAAGATAGCCAATGCACCGAGATGTTTTACAAGTTCGGTCATTTTTCTTATTTGTCTGTCAATCGCCTTTGTCTGTTCATCGGAGCCGTTCTTTCTTTCGAGAACCTCTGTATTGGCACTTATGACAGTGAGGGGCATTTTGAAATCCTGTTCGATATTGGCAATAAATGCTTTCTGTTTTCGGTCGGCTTCCTCGAACTGCTTGAAAAGCATTTTGCTTAATTTTACAAGCACAAGATAGCTTATCAAAAGTACAAGCAGTTCGCCTATTGCGGATATGATAAGCGTTCTGTATGAAGGGAGGAGTTCTCTGCCCTGGTCTATGACGGTAACAAATGTTTTGCCGTCTTTTTCATAGACACGATACCTGTATGTGAGATTTGTCCAGCCTGTCGATTCTTTGATAAGACTTCTTGCAAGGTCTATTGCTTCACTTTGAGTGAGTGCCGACATTCTGTATTCAATCAGCTCTGCTTTTTCGTCTTTATCGAATGCGTATGTGAAAAATCTCAAAGAAGCCTTCATCTCGGGCGAATCGGGTCCCATAGGACCGAATTTTCGTCTTTCATTTTTCATGCTTTCCGTACTTTCCGTATTTTCGGTATTTTCAGAATTTTCCGTATTTTCGGGGGACTGTTCCTCTTTGACAAACTTTCCCGTTGAAAATGAAATTGCCTCTGTCATGTGGTCAGCGTCTTCCGCCACCATAGTGAAATTTATCACGTTTATCACCGAAAGCAGTACCGTCAGCAGTATAAATACCGAAAGTTCGGCATACAAGACAAATTTTTTTCTTACTTTGTCCACTTTCATTCACCAGCCTTTTTTGAATAAATAACATTGAGTTTTCCTGTCAATTCAGACGGCAGAAACGGAAGTTTGATACAGTCGTCGGCTGTATTGAATTTTTCCTTTCTCTCGGTTATCACAATAACGGGTATGCCGTCATCATTAAGCACTTTTACAATCTCTCTGCACTTTATTCGTGGTATGTTTTCATTGATTATCACTGCATCAAACTTTTCGGAAGCAAGCTTTGAAATCACCTGAGTGCCGTCAAAGACGGTCTGCACGGTATTTTCCGAAAGTTCAAGCAGGGCTTTGTATGACATGAGAAAATCTCTGTCGGGGTCGGCTATCAGCACATTCATATATTTCTTCACCGCTTTCTTCTGTTCTTTCTTTAAGATTACCATGGAATATTGGAATGGATATGGAAATTTTTTTAAGTAAAAATAAATATTTACTGTAAAATTTTCAAGTAAACCTCCTCGCTTTTTCATTATAACATAAGATATTTAAATTTTCCTTAAATATTTATCCGTTATTTTTTACAAAATAAATAAACTCTAAATGTATAATACGACAGATACAAAAAAAGCCACCCGAAATATGATATAATCCCCATAGAGTAGACACTTGAAAAAACAAAAAGTTTTCAAGTCTACTTTATGGGGGTTAATCTATGTCGAGAAAGAGGAAGAAAAAATA
>ONIF01000405.1 GCA_900317795.1 uncultured Eubacteriales bacterium
TATCCCCGTAGTGTATATCACCGTTGACAACTCGGCAGAGGGATTTTCTACATTTGAGGAAGTGAACGAAAGCGAGAACCATTCCGCAAAATGTACAGGCACTGTCAGAATAGATGTTCCCGACGGCTACAAAGGTGATTACAGTGATACCGTGCTTGAAGATACGGAAGAACTACAGCTTGCTTATATGCGTGGCAGAGGAAATGTTACATGGGGGTTTGCAGATAAAAAGCCCTATAAAATCAAGTTTGACAAAAAGCAGGATATTCTTGGAATGGGCAAAAACAAGCATTGGGCACTCCTCGCCAACCGCTTTGACGGCAGTATGCTCAGAAACAGACTTGCCATGTATATTGCCTCTCGGCTCGGCATGGAATACACTCCGAAAATGCTCCCTGTTGACCTTGTGATTGACGGAAAATATATGGGCAGTTATTACCTTTCCGAACTTGTGAGAATTGGAAAAAACAGAGTGGATATAGATGAACTTACCCCCGATGACAATGAAGAACCCAATATTACAGGCGGTTATCTTCTTGCAATAGAGCCTAACCTCTCCGTAAAGCCTGCACCCGAACAAAATACTGTCACTACCGAACGTGGCGAGGCATTTTCATTTGAAAGCCCCGAGTTTTACTCGGAAGATGATGATGATATATTAGGCACGGCTCAGCAGAAAGATTACATAAAAGAATATCTTAACAAAACGGAAGAAGCTATTTTCGGAGAGAATTTCAAAAACAGCGACGGAGTTTCCTATACGGAATACCTTGACGCTCAATCGGCAGCGGATTTCTGGTGGTTACAGGAATTTACCGTAAACAGCGACGCTTTCACTACATCAAGCAACTACCTCTATAAAAAGCGTGACGGCAAATTGTATTTTGGACCTGTCTGGGATTTCGACTACTCAATGGGACTTCTCGACTCCGAAACATACAGTTTCAATCAATCTCATTATTCATGGCTTACATACCTCAGAGCATACAACTCCGATTATCAACAGCTTTTGAAAGACCGCTGGAAAGTGCTTAACTCCATTATTACAGATATAGTCAAAGAGGGCGGAATGCTTGACCAATACATCAGCGAACAGAAAAACTCAACCGAAGATGACTATGCTTTGTGGGGAATGCCGTATTCATGGAATAAATTATCGGGATTTGACGAGGAAGTTGAATTTTTAAGGACATGGTTCACGGAAAGACAAGCCTGGATAAATGAAAACATTGATACAAAACTTGACCATGCTTATGTTACAGTCACGTTTCAATCCGACGGTGAAGTTATCGGCTCATGTACAGTTGCGGGCGGCACAAGAAATGCACTTGCTTTCCCCTCAATTCCCTATGACGAAAACAAGCCTTTCTACGGCTGGGAATACGAAAACGGTGAAACATTTGATGTATGGAATACAAAAATAATAGAAGATACGGTTCTTGTGGCACGTTATGGCGGCAACTATCCCGATATACCCGAAATTTCAGACGAACCCGAAATTTCAGATGTTTCAAAAATGTCCGAGGTATCTCAAAAGACAGATACACCCGTCAATACAAACAGCCAATCAACAGAAAAATCCGATATTCAAAACAGCGTTGTCAATAGTTCATCTCAGACAAATCCAAGCAACGCAACAGCCCACACACCCAATACGGGCGATAATTTACCTTTGCCGTTCTTTATCATGACATTTATCATTTCTCTTTCAACAGCGGTCTTCATCAATAAAAAAAGTAAAAATACTCACTAACCTATCCGTCACCCCCCTTGGAAATTTCTGAGGGGGATTTTTTTATCTTCGCCTTACCCCTCTGAATAAAAGGGATATGATACCCGATACAATATATATCAGTATGATGATTACCCCTGCACCAATAAAAATTTTTCCCACTTTCAATTCTAAATCAAATCCACCGCTTTTGAGTTGCTGACGGGTTTCGGAGGGATTGTCGGGATTGATATATATAGTTACCGTATCGCCCTCTTTTTGATTGAATGCCACGCTCAAGCCTTTTGCAGTATATTCTTCTCCGTTATATTCATAGCTTGCGTCGGCAAAAGTATTTGTACTTGAATAGCCGTCGTCATCTGTGGTTTCGTAGTCCCATACATTAGTGCAGACTGCCGATACGGATACCGCCTTTGACATAAAGCCGTCATATTCCGCTTTTTTGGCTGAGCCGTCTATAAAACGATATATGCCTAATGCAAGAATTAAAATTGCAAACAATAACCAAAATGCTCTACGCCCCATATTATTTCATCTCCCATGGTTCTTCAAAAGAACTATAATTACCACAAAGCCTATGAATGCAAAAAGTCCTCCGAAAATTGTCTGAAATATAAATTCAATCTGTGTATATTCCTGACGGGCATCATTCGGTTTATCGGGGTTGATGTATATAGTTATCAAATCACCCTCTGACGTTCTTTCATCAACACTAACGTCATACGCATGATACATAAAATCATTGTATTCATATTCGACATCAGCGTGATAATAGTAATTTGTATCACCGTCATCATCAGTGCTTGATGTCACCCATACACGTGTACACTCCGCTGATACCGATACTGCCGTTTTCATAAAATTATCATTGTCGTTTTTCTGCTTGAATGCAAAAAATACGAGCGTCAAGCCAATTATCACAAATATCATTGGCACTATCAATATGATTTTCGGATTTTTCACACGTGCAGTTCCGTCTGCATTGAAATTTCTTCTCATTTCAGTTCATCTCCATTTTACCGCCTGTTATTATCGTTGTAACTCTGATAAGTATTGTTCGGGGTATCATTATATCCTTGATAAGTGCTGTTCGGGTTATAATCATTATATCCCTGATAAGTGCTGTTCGGGTTGTAATCATTGTAACCCTGATAGGTATTGTTCGGGCTGTACTGATTGGCAAGTCCGTTATATGCAGTCATTCCACCGTTATTGCTTTGATATATATTATTTGCAGGCTGTGAAATTCCGACAGTATAGCCTCCTCTCTGCACACGCTTTCTGTAAGCCACTCCTCTGGAAACGGCACTTGCTCCCATACTGAAAAATACAAGGCACATAATTGACAAAGAAATTGAAAAAGTTGTTTTTCCGGGCTGAATATACTTTCCGGGATTTTCCGGCAGAATATAAAGCGTTATAATGTCACCGACACGGGTAGAGTTATTCCGATTTTTGAATTTTAAAAATCGCTGTTATGCGATAAAATGTCATGAATCATATTTTCAGTTTCTAAAATATTCCGATAAATAATATCGTCCAAATGAGTGTCAATTTTTTTAATTTCATTCAA
>ONIF01000133.1 GCA_900317795.1 uncultured Eubacteriales bacterium
GAGGAAAGTGTATCATGTCTTATCTCCGCACCTCTTACGGCTTTCATCATAGCCTGCTCAAATGACGGGGCGATTGACATAACTTCGCCTGTTGCCTTCATCTGAGTGCCGAGAGTTCTCTTTGCATATACAAATTTATCGAAAGGCCATTTCGGGAATTTTACAACAACATAGTCTATTGTAGGCTCGAAACAAGCATAAGTTGTGCCTGTAACGGCATTTTTGATTTCATTGAGAGTGTAGCCGATAGCAAGCTTAGCGGCTACTTTTGCAATAGGATAGCCTGTTGCCTTTGAAGCGAGGGCTGAAGAACGTGATACACGGGGATTTACCTCGATAACGGCATATTTAAAGCTTTCGGGTTCCAATGCAAACTGACAGTTACAGCCGCCCTCTACACCCAAAGCTCTTACTATATCAAGAGCAGCGGAACGGAGCATTTGATATTCTTTATCGGCAAGGGTTATGGCAGGTGCTACAACGATACTGTCACCTGTATGAACGCCTACGGGGTCAACGTTCTCCATTGAACATACTGTAATGGCATTTCCGAGTTTGTCACGAACTACTTCAAATTCGATTTCTTTCCAGCCCGAAATACACTTTTCAACAAGTACCTGAGTAATAGGTGAAAGTGCAAGACCGTTTGCAGTTATTTCACGGAGTTCATCTTCGTTATTTACAATACCACCGCCTGTACCGCCAAGAGTGAATGCAGGGCGAATTATAACAGGGTAGCCGATTTCATTGGCAAACTCAACGGCTGACTGTACGTCATTGACAACGGTTGACGGAATAACAGGCTGTCCTATGGATTCCATAGTATCTTTAAACATCTGTCTGTCTTCAGCCTTGTCAATAGTTTCGGGCTTTGCACCAAGAAGTTTTACATTGTGTTTTTTGAGAAATCCCTCTTTAGCAAGCTGCATGGAGAGAGTAAGACCTGTTTGTCCGCCGAGAGTGGAAAGAATTGCATCGGGTTTTTCTTTTTCAATAATTCTCTTAACGGTTTTGAGGGTAAGAGGCTCAATATAAACTTCGTCAGCCATTGCCTTGTCCGTCATGATGGTAGCAGGATTGGAGTTGACGAGAATAACTTCAAGACCTTCCTCTTTCAATGCACGGCAAGCCTGAGTGCCTGCATAGTCAAATTCGGCAGCCTGTCCGATTACAATAGGACCTGAACCGATTACGAGAACTCTTTTTATACTTTTATCCTTAGGCATTTTTGTTATCCTCCATCATCTTTATAAATTTATCAAAAAGGAAATTGGTATCAAGCGGACCTCCGCAAGCTTCGGGGTGGAACTGTACGGTAAATGCAGGCATATCTGTATAGTCAATACCCTCGCAAGTACCGTCATTTGCATTTACAAAGCTTGCCTTTGCATTTTCGGGGAATGAATCCATGAGAACTTCATAGCCGTGATTTTGGCTTGTGATATATACACGACCTGTTTTTGTATCAACGGCAGGCTGGTTTTCACCTCTGTGACCGTATTTTAACTTTCTTGTCTGAATGCCCTGAGCCGCTGCAAAGAGCTGATGTCCAAGACAAATGCCAAAAGTAGGGATTTTCTCTTTTGAAAGAATTTTAAGCTGTTCAATGATTTCGGGATTGTCCTGGGGGTCGCCCGGACCGTTTGAAAGCATAAGTCCGTCGGGATTCATCGCTTTGATTTCTTCGGCTGATGTATAAGCAGGTACAACCGTGACATTACAGCCACGTTTTACCAGTTCTCTGCGGATATTGAACTTTGCACCGAAGTCCATCATCACTACATTCAATTTTGCATTTTCAGCCTCAAAGACTTCTGTTTTATCTGTTGTAACGGCTTTTACCGCACCTGTGATTTTAAAGCCTTTGAGAGTGTCTGCATCTGATTGATCGGGTTTTGTATAAGTCAGTTTGGCATTCATTACACCGAATTCTCTGACGGTCTTGGTAAGACAGCGGGTATCTATACCGCAAATACCGGGTATGTCATTTTCTTTCAGATAGGTGTCAATAGTGCCTTCACTGCGGAAATTGGACGGCTGTTCGCACCATTCTCTTACAATGTAGGCTTTCAAAAACGGTTTTCTGCTTTCAAAGTCGGAATGGATAACACCGTAGTCACCAAGCAGAGGGAATGTCTGGCAGACAAGCTGTCCATAAAAGCTGGGGTCGGTTATGGTTTCAAGATAGCCTCCCATGCCTGTTGTAAAAACAAGCTCTCCGACGACCTCTTTTTCCGCACCGAATGCAAAGCCTTCATAAATATCCCCGTTCTCCAAAATAAGATAGGCTTTTTTCTCCATAATTTTTGACCAATCCTTTCCTTTAATTCAATTAGCAATTAGCAATTAGCAATTAGCAATTTTTCATTTGCAATCGGCAATTTGCAAACTGCCATATTATACAATCAGCAACTTTCAGCAAACAATGATAATTGCTCATTGCTAACTGCTAATTGCTAATTGAAATTCAGTTTTCGTAGGTACTCAAAATACTTTTGGCAATTTCGGCTTTTGTGACACGCATATCCATTGCCTGTTTTTCGAGATACCTGTGAGCCTGTGCCTCCGTCATTGAAAGATATTCCATCAGAATATATTTTGCACGGTTGATAAGGCGAATATCATCAATCTGCTTTTTAAGCCTTACATTTTCTTTCTGCACTCCTCCGAGCCTTTTCTGCATGGCACGGAAAAAATGCATGGCTTTTTTAAAAAGCGTTTTGTCAACGGGTTTTGCTATCACAAAAACACCGTATTTTTCGGACTTGCTTTCAAAATATTCTTCCCGCTCTTTCGGCACGGCAAGAATGATTTTGGAATTGGTATTTTCAAACAGGTCAACTGCATTTTTACCGCTCAGCCCGTCTTTAAGAGGTATATCTATTATCACAAGGTCATAACTCTCGTGAATGTCAGATATATTTTCGGCACTCTCAATGATACTCAGCTGTTCATCTCTGAGCAGGTCATATAAGTATTCAGTGCTTTTTTTATCGGAAGATACTACAAGTACACTTTCCAACCCTCACCGACACCTTTCCGCAAAATCCTTTTTATCAATTTATTATCATAGCATATTTCAACAAATTTGTCTATATATATATTATTCACAAATTATTCTATTTTTAAAGAATAAATTATTTATATCTTCTCATATACTTAACAAGTACAGAGGTGAGGTCATGAAAACAGCTTTCAAAAATATTTTTTTCGGAATGGCAATCGGTTCATTTATGCTTATCCCCGGTGTAAGCGGAGGCACGACCGCCATTATTTTAGGCATTTATGACAGGTTAATCCATGCTGTCAGCGATATTTTCAAACACTTCAAAAAAAATATATATTTTCTTCTTGAAGTAGCATTTGGCGGAATTATCGGGGCAGTCATATTTTCAAAAGGACTTTTATGGCTCACAAGTGAATTTCACTTTTTGGTGACATATTTTTTCATAGGAGCAATATTGGGCAGTATTCCCATAATGGTAAAAAAAGCTAATATTGGAATGCATAATATATATAATGTAGCATTTGCATTATTGGGTATTATTTCAGCTCTCTCCGTCAATTTCATTCCCTCAGGCATTTTTCAAAAAAATTTTATCATGCTTTTTCTGTGCGGAATTATCATTGCCGTTGCACTCATACTTCCCGGAATAAGCACTTCACACATCATGCTGGTATTCGGCATATATGAAACAGCTTTGCAAGCCGTTTCCGAAATGGATATTTTATATATATCCGTACTCGGCACGGGAATTCTGGCAGGCACTTTTTTATTTACAAAAACACTCGGAAAACTCATGCAAAAATTCCCCTCCCAAACTTTCATGGCAATAACAGGCTTTGTCATGACATCTGTATATGACATATTCCCGGGACTTCCGCCTTATCCCCAATTTATGCCCTGCATTCTGCTTTCCGTCGGTGCATTCATTCTGATATGTTCTTTCACAAACTACAAATGAGCAAATTTCTGATTTTTCGTGGAACTGCACAAATATCTGTCGCCCGACCCCTCCGTCAAAAATTGACAATTAAAATTGTCAATTTTTGCCACCTCCCCTTTCAGGGGAGGCAGGAGTGGCAGCAACAAATTTGTGGGTGTATTTATTTTATATTTCACCAATTTAAATCCATAAACAACTGATTGTAAGCCAAAAACTCGGCTTGCCTCCCCTGAAAGGGGAGGTGGCATTTCATCACGCCAGTGATGAAATGACGGAGGGGTCACGAGGGCGACAACAAAATTTGAAATTCTCTGAAAGTTATTTCGTGACACTTTATTTGTGCAGCTTTTCAAATTTGCTCATTTATAGTTACAAAAAAATTCTGCATTTGTTGATTTATATTTGTGAAAAATATTAAACATTTTTTTGACAAATCACTTGACATGGATTTGTTTTGAATTTATAATAAATACAATAAAATATTTTAAAGGAGAGGATTTTTTATGGGCATTAAGACAAACAGTCTGGGAAAGAGAATTGCGGGATTATTTCTTTCTTCAGCACTTGCCGTGTCAGCCTTTGCAGGTCTTGGAACATTTACAGCCGTAAATGTACAAGCCGCTGCGGAAGATTACGGCTTGGTGGACACCTGCCAGGAGGGCGTTATTCTTCATGCATGGCAGTGGTCCTTCAACAACATCAAAGCCAATATGGCTAAAATTGCAGAGGCAGGTTATACTTCTGTTCAGACCTCTGTTATCCAGCAGGCAAAAGAGGGTACAAAAGGCAAAACCAACTCTGTATGGTGGGTTTACTATCAGCCTGCCAACTTCACTATCGACAATACGGGAAATTCCGCTCTCGGTACAAAAGCCGAATTTGCCGCAATGTGCGAGGAAGCACATAAATACGGCATTCATGTCATTGTCGATGTAGTCGCCAACCATCTCGGCAATCAGAGTAAATATGACATTTCGACTGCCGTTCCGTCTGACATCAGAAATGACACAAACTGCTGGCATAGTGAGGGCTTTACCGAAATCAACTACGGCAGCCGTTACAGTATCACTCACGGCAGTATGGGCGGTCTGCCCGACCTCAACACAGAAAATACAAAAATTCAGAACTATGTAAAAGCATATCTGAGAGAATGTATTGACTGCGGTGCTGACGGCTTCAGATTTGACGCTGCAAAACATATCAGCGTTCCCTCTGAGGGCAGCCAATATACTTTCTGGTCAAACGTCATTCCCGACGCAAAAAGCTACTATCAGACAAAAGGCACTTATGATTCCCTTTACTGCTACGGTGAAATTCTGGACGGTACAAACGGTCCCGATATTTCGGGCTATACAAAATATATGTCAATTACCGACAACTCCACGGGTAATGACATAAGAGCAAAAGTTGCGGGCGGAAATGCCGCAGGTGCCGCAAGGTCAAATTACGACCAGAGTGCAGGTGCTTCAAACAGCGTTCTCTGGGCTGAATCGCATGATACATATTCGGGTGACGGCAAGGAAACAACCAATGTTTCAGAATCCGTTATCAACAAAACCTGGGCACTCGTTGCTTCAAGAAATCAAGCTACTGCACTTTACTTTGCACGTACAGCAGGTTACAGAACAGGCAATATCGGTGATATTGGCTCAAAACAGTGCTTTAACAAAGAAGTCGTTGAAGTAAACAAGTTCCACAACTTCTTCAACGGTCAGAGTGAATATCTTGCGTCAAGCGGTTCTATCGCATACAATGAACGTGGCACAAGCGGTGTTGTTATCGTCAACGTAGGCGGCGGCTC
>ONIF01000045.1 GCA_900317795.1 uncultured Eubacteriales bacterium
GCTTTCGAGACTAACTGTATATCCTCAAAAAATGTATTCTCTTTTGCTTCTTTTGCTCTATAAGCACTTTTACTTTTTAAAAACTTGGAAACTGGTGTATATAATACATTATAAGGAAAATCTTTTATGAAAAGGAGAAATGGGTATATGCCTGAAAATAATGAAGAACAAGAAAAAGTATTTTTCCGAAATCCGTTTGTTCAGCAGGAAGAAGGACTTTTTGACGGTGCCTATCACAGAGTGCCTCCGCCCAAAAAAAGTATTTATGCCCCTCCCCGAAAAAATGCCCTTTCCAAAAAGCATATTATCTTTAATACAATCAGTATCGTATTGAGTATCATGCTTATATTGTCAGGCTCTTTCTGTTTAGTGGCGTATTCCTATTTCAACAGGATAAATTATGAAGAAATAGATGAAGAAAATGCCCCTATCAACTACACGGGCAGGCATACAAGCGACAGCAAGGTAAATGCCTATAACGGTGAACTTCTCGATGACCCTATGATATTGAACATCATGCTTTTCGGTGCGGACACGAGAAAAGGTCAGTCAAGCGGTCAATCCGATACCATGATTATTTTTTCCATAGATACGAGGCATAAAAAATTAAAAATGCTTTCTCTCATGCGTGATACCTATGTAGAGATACCCGACTATGAAAATAACAAAATCAATGCATCATTTTTCTACGGGGGGGCAAGCCTTGCCGTGCAGACCGTTCAGCGTAACTACGGAATAAAAATAGACCGCTATGCCGTGGTTGACTTCAAGAGTTTCAGAAATATCATAGATACTCTCGGTGGAATAGATATAGAACTTCGTGAAGAAGAAATAGATTATATCAACTGGCAGTGCTGGGTAAACGGTCAGGTCGATACCCGTGACGAAATTGATATAAACCAATTCATTTTCTACGATAACGGGGAGGGCGAACCGGTTGCAAACGTTCACCTTAACGGCAGGCAGGCTCTTTGGCACGCAAGAAACAGAGGTCAAGAGGGTATTTGTGACGGTGACGACTATACAAGAACCCTTCGCCAGAGAAAAGTGATGTCAATATTGATAGACAGGCTTAAAAAATCCGATTTTGCAACTATCATGTCGGTCATATATGACATAGGACCTATGATAACAACTAACCTCAAAACTTCGGAAATAACCAAGCTTGCCACTAATATCACAACTTACCTTAAATATGACATAGTATCTGCATCAGCCCCCGATTATTCCCACTTTGGTATAGACTTCTATTATGACAATCTCTGGATAAACGGCTACGGGCTTGAATGTATCGTCATCTACGACTGGAACTCTTTCAGAAAGAGAGTTGCCGATTTCGTCTTTGAAGACGTAACTTTATAATTAGCAATTAGCAATTAGCAATGTGCAATGTGCAATGTGCATTGTATCATTTTATAGTAAACGACAAAATGAATCGCCCTATGTCATTCCGAGCAAAGCGAGGAATCTTGAAAGATTCTTCGTCACTTCGTTCCTCAGAATGACAAAAGAAATTTTCAGTGACGTTTACTATAAATTGGAATAAAAATAAAAAAAGGAGTGCATTCAAAATGACAAAAATTGATATTTTCTCGGGCTTTCTTGGTGCAGGCAAAACGACGCTTATCAAAAAGCTTATCAAAGAGGGCTACAAAAATGAAAAGCTTGTTCTTATCGAGAACGAGTTCGGTGAAATAGGCATAGACGGTGGTTTTCTCAAAGAGGCAGGCATACAAATCAATGAAATGAATTCGGGTTGTATCTGCTGTTCACTTGTCGGAGATTTCAGACAGGCTTTGACAAAAGTTTTGGAAGAATATCACCCCGACAGAATTATTATAGAGCCGTCGGGTGTCGGCAAGCTCTCAGATGTAATCAACGCTGTAAAGACGGTTGCAAGTGACGAAGTTGTATTGAACAGCTTTGTAACCGTTGCAGACGCTACAAAATGTAAGATTTACATGAAAAACTTTGGAGAGTTCTATAACAATCAGATAGAGAGTGCAAGCACGATTATTTTGAGCAGAACGCAGAATATGACAGATGAAAAGCTTGCAAAGGCTCTGGAACTTATCCGTGAACACAATGAAAAGGCAGTTATCGTTACAACTGCATGGGACGACATTACAGGCGAACAGATACTTTCTGCCACAGAGGGCAAGGCACTTTTGACACTTGACGATATACATGACGAAGATGAATGTGATGACCCCGAGTGTGAGTGTCATCATCACCATCACCATGACCATGATGAAGATGAAGAACATGAACACCATCACCACCACCATGACCATGACGAACATGATGAGCATGAACATCACCACCATCATCACCATGCGGACGAAGTTTTCACAAGCTGGGGTAAGGAAACGGCAAGAAAATATACAAAAGAGGAAATTGCAGATATTCTCAATGCTCTTTCCGATAGTGAGAAATATGGCTTGGTACTTCGTGCAAAGGGAATTGTGCCTGCTGTTGACGGCACATGGATACATTATGACTTTGTGCCCGAGGAAAGTGATGTTCGTACAGGCTCGGCAGACTACACGGGAAGAATATGTGTAATCGGCTCAAAGCTGAATGAAAGCGAGCTTGAAAAGCTTTTTAAATTGGCGTAAGGGGTGGCAGTATGGCAAAACAACCGATACCCGTATATTTGTTTTTGGGATTTCTCGACAGCGGAAAAACCAAATTTATCCATGAAACCCTCTGTGATACACGCTTTCAGAATGGTGATAAAACCCTTGTCATTCTCTGTGAGGAGGGCGAGGAAGAACTTGATACCTCAAAATACAGAGGCGGAAAAAATGTAAGTATTGTTACAGTGGAGGAAAAGGAACAGCTTACAAGTGAATTTCTTGAAAATGCCCTGAAAAAGAGCCGTGCAGAGCGTGTCATGATAGAATATAACGGAATGTGGCTCATGGACGAACTTGGAAAAGCCCTGCCCGAGAATTGGCAGATATATCAAATCATGATGATGGCTGATTCCAATACGTTTGAGATGTATAACAGCAATATGCGACAGCTTGTATATGACAAGATAAATATAACGGAACTGGTGGCTTTCAACAGATATTCCGATAAAATCGACAAGATGAGTTTGCATAAAATAGTAAGGGCAATCAACCGCCGTACAGCGATAATATATGAACGTACAGACGGAACTGTTGAAGAAGATAATATAGCAGACCCTCTGCCGTTTGACGTAAATGCAGATGTTATCGAAGTGAAAGACACGGATTTTGGCTTGCTTTACATGGACGTTATGGACAATCCTCAGAAGTATGACGGAAAGACCATAAAATTCAAAGCACTTGTTGCAAGGAGTGCAAGAATGGGGAAAGATACGTTCATAGGCGGAAGATTTGCAATGACGTGTTGTGTGGAAGATATAAGATATGTAGGCTTTTTGTGCAAGTGGAAAAGTGCGTCAAGCCTTGCCAATAAAGGCTGGTATCATGTCACGGCAAGTGTAAAAGCTGTAAAAGATGCAATGTTTGGCGGAGAAGTAGGACCGATGTTCTATGTATCTGACGCAAGAACAGCCGAAAAGCCCGAAGAAGAAACAGTATATTTTTCATAAAAAATAAAATGGTACGGAGTTTTGAATTCCGTACCATTTTTCTAGTCAACCTCTTGTGCCGGTATACTAAAAAATTCCAACTTGGTTCTTCGACCGGTGACCCCTCCGGCATTCCGCCACTGACGTGACGGAATGCCACCTCCCCTTTCAGGGGAGGCGAGCCTGTTTTATCGCTTAAAATCAGCTTTTTATAAATTCAAATTTCTAAAAAGTAGCCAAAATACACAAATAAATTTGCGGTTGAAACTCTTGCCTCCCCTGAAAGGGGAGGTGGCAAAAGTTGACAATTTTAATTGTCAACTTTTGGCGGAGGGGTCGGGACAGCCAATCAACTTGATTTTTCGTTTTTACCGGCACAACGAGTTAGTTTGGATTTTTGTTGAAAACAAATTCATAAAGGGCATTTTTTTCTTCTTCAAAGTTGGATATGCGTAAAACGGAAGCACCGTTTACGGTATCATAGTCAAAGTTGAATTTCTGAGGAACTTTGTGGGTATCGACTTTGTATTTGAGATAGTTGGGCATACCAAGACTTGTTTTGACAGTGTCGGGGAGGTTCATATTGGTAGTAATCATGGGTGCGACATCATAAGCAATTTTAATGAGGTCTGCAATGGAAGATGACTGTACTTTCTCAATAACAGCGTCTATCACTTCGGACTGCCTTTGGGTACGTGCAAAGTCGTCACCACTGCAAATACCCTCTTGTCCTCTGTTTCTTGCGTGCCAGAGAGCCTGCCTGCCGTTGACATGGACTTTAACGCCCGTTTGCCCTTCAAAATCGGGGGCTGTTGACATGAGTTCGTCTTCCACTTCAACCTGATGATTTCTAAAACTTTGCCAGTCAATGTAATTGATTTCCTCTTCTGTAAGGGTGATGTCAAGACCGCCAAGACTGTTGATGATATAGATAAAGCTGTCAAAATCGAGGACAATATAATTATCAATTTTGATTTTGAAATTGTACTCAATGGTTTCTATGGCAAGCTTTGCACCGCCGTAGGCAAAGGCGGCATTAAGTTTATCTTCTCCTTGATTAAAAATGGGCAGATACAAATCCCTTAGAAAAGATACCTGTTTTAAGGCATTATGTTTTTTGTCTATGGATATTAACATCATGGTATCTGCTCTGCCGTTATCGTCATCAAAATGGTCGTCAAGACCGAATATCATGATATTTTGTATTTGACTGTCGGATTGAAGCGTACCTGCAACTTCTTCAACGGCTGCATGGTCGGGGTTATCCCTTGCATAGTCAATTCTTGATAAAAGTGCGGTTACTCCCCCTGCAACTGCAAGCACCGTTACAACTAAAAGAAAAATGATGAATTTTAAAAAGCCGTGTCTGACTTTTTTGCTTTTCACGACATTGGGGATTTTAATTTCTTTTTTGGGCGGAGGCGATTCGGGGGGCTTTTCGGGAGGTTTTTCGGGGGGAGGGTCTGTTTTTTTAGGCTTGGGCGGAGGAGGGGGATTGGGATTTTGTTTATTGGCGGGGTGTCCGTTGAAAAAGACCTCCTGAAAGCGATATTCTCCTTTTTTGGCATATAATACATTTCCTTTTTCCAAAATTGTTTCCTTCTTTCAGATTTCGAGTAAATTTTGAATGCTTACATAAGAGATTTCCGCAGGCTTTTCGGAGTAGTACGAAATGATATATTCACCCAAATCAAGAGAGTGTATATATTTCATTTCGGGCAAATCTTCACTTATTTTTGAAAAATCCATTAAAAGTCCTCTGCCGTCAAGCTTGGAGAAACATTCTTTTCTTGTCCAAAGCCTGATAAAATCCCTTTGAGGCTGACTGCTTGAAAGTATGGCAGATTTTTCATCTTGCGTACAGGTACGCCTCAATGTACCCGAATGGACTTTTCTGATTTCCATGATGTCTATGGCGGTATTTTTTTCGGACAGTATGCAGGCAGCGGCATTTTTACAGTGACTTAAATTGAAAAATATATTGTCATGGTCTTTGAGATAAGGCTTTCCTCTCTGACGAAACTCAAAAACGGGCTTTTCCGAAATGCCGTATTCCGTTTTAAGCCCGTATCTTAAAAGAAGATACACCGCACAACTGTTGATTTTATCGCCAAGTACGGCATATTCCTTTAATTTTTCCGTTCTCTGCACGCTTAAAAGACTTTCGGATTTTTCAAGAAATTCATTGTTGAGTTTATCGGCATTTTCAAGTATATATATCATTTTGTGCCAAAAATTCTGTCGCCTGCATCGCCCAAGCCGGGACATATATAAGCATTTTCATTCAATCCCCTGTCCAAAGCACCTATATAAAGCTGTACATCGGGGTGCTGTTCCGTAAAAGCCTTGACACCTTCGGGGGCTGCGACAATGCACATACATTTGATATGCTTTCCGCCGAGGGCTTTTATTTCATTAACAGCGTCTATGAGAGAACCGCCTGTTGCAAGCATGGGGTCTGTTACAATAATCAGCCTTTCTTCAATGAAAGAGGGCAGCTTGCAATAATAAGTTTGGGGCTTGTGAGTTTTCTCGTCACGGCACATTCCGATATGACCGACTTTTGCACTCGGCAAAAGGGCAAGTATGCCGTTGACCATTCCCAGACCTGCTCGCAAAATCGGCACAACAGCAGGTTTTTTCCCGTCAAGTACGGGCTGTACGGTATCTTCAATGGGCGTTTTGATTTCAACATCTCTTGTTTTGAGGTCCGAGAGGGCTTCATATCCCATAAGCATGGCAATTTCTTCCACAAGCCTGCGAAATTCATTTGTACCCGTTCTTTCGTCACGCAGCATAGTGATTTTGTGCTTGATAAGCGGGTGATTCATATAATACACGTTTGACATAAAAAAATCTCCTTTTCGGATAAAATTGATAAGCATAAATGAGCAAATCCGAAAGGCTGCACAAAGAATATGCCCGAAACGAATTTTATCTGATTTCAACTTTATTTCCGCCTCGTGACCCCTCCGTCATTTCATCACTGACGTGATGAAATGCCACCTCCCCTTTCAGGGGAGGCAAGAGTTACAGTCACAAGTTCGTTTGCTTTTTACACGTTTTTTCGGCTTAGGCTGCTAACAGGCTAATTGTAAACGAAAAAGTCGGCTCGCCTCCTCTGAAAGGGGAGGTGGCAAAAATTGACAATTTTGATTGTCAATTTTTGACGGAGGGGTCTGGGACTGCATATATTTGTGCAGTTTCACGAAAAAACAGAAATTACTCATTTACAGTTTAAAATATATTGTATCAATGATTTGGTGCTGTGTCAACTCTTTTGAAAATTATGACGAAAATTTAAAAAATAAGTCCGAATTAGTGGCACTTTTTACAATTTTGTAATTAGTTGCGGCATTGGCATATAAAAACTTGCATTTTACAAGTGCTTTGTGTTATAATACTCTGAGATGTGCTTTGACGGGCAGCCGTACTTGCCCTAAGAAAATTCAAACGAAAATTTGTACGGAGAAATGGCGGTTTTAAAATATGGCTCTGTGTCTTGGATGTATGAAAGAAAATAACGGTGAACAGATATGCCCGTTATGCGGATTTGATAAAAATACGGAACAGTCTGTTCCATATCTTCCGCTCGGAACGAATTTGCAGGATAAAAACTATCTCATAGGAAAGAAAATTGCAAGCAATGCCGAAGGGGCAAAGTATATTGCATACAGCAATACCATGCATTCACCTGTGATAATAAGTGAATTTATGCCGGCAGGTATCGGAGGTCGCTCAAAAAGTAAAAATTCCGTTGTTGTGAAAGCCGAATATGAAAAACAGTACAGTCAGCTTCATGATGAGTTTTTGAAATATTACAGAAATATAGCAAGACTGCGTGACGTTAAGGCTATCACACCTATATTTGACATATTCAGTGAAAACAATACTTCCTATGTAGTAGAGGAGGCTTATGAATCCATTCCTTTCACGGAGTATCTTGAAAAGCGTGGAGGAAATATAGAATGGAGTGTGGCAAGACCGCTGTTTATGCCGCTGGTATCTGCCCTTTCCTCTCTGCATGAAGCCGAAACAGGTCACTATGCAATTTCCCCGTCCAATCTCGTTGTGACTGCCGACGGAAAACTTCGACTGAAAGGCTTTGAAATCGGTGAAACAAGAAAAACAGGCGGTATATTTGAACCCGAACTCATAAGCGGCTGCTCTGCACCCGAACAGTACAATGCAAACGGTGTCATTGACGAGGCAACAGACGTTTATGGACTTACGGCAACGCTGTTTTATGCATTGACGGGAAATCTCCCCGAGCCTGCCAATACACGCAAGCCCGAGGGAAAATTATCTATTTCGACAGCCGTTTTCAAAAAACTCCCTCCGCATATCGTGACGGCTCTGTCCAAAG
This sequence comes from uncultured Eubacteriales bacterium, assembly GCA_900317795.1. GTDB lineage: Bacteria > Bacillota > Clostridia > Oscillospirales > Acutalibacteraceae > UBA1213. Next base: position 7,932 of record ONIF01000045.1, read on the forward strand.
GTCTGCAAGTCACCAAGGAAAAGAGAATACAGACATTTGAAGAACTCCGCACACAGCTTTCGGCTGCCCCTGCGGTGAAAGCTATACAGAATGAGGCGAACAGAAACGAAATGAAAAAACAGACTGTACAAAGATATGTTCCGAGAAAAAGAGAGGGCATTCCGGGATATGTATGGGGAATTACGGGCGTTCTTGCAATCATGCTGATACTGCTTGTAGTAGGCACTTACTGGCTGCAGACAGACCCCGAAATGCTGACCAAAATATTCGGCAATAATGACGACATACAGACCTCCTCAAGCGAAAACTCCGATGATAATCCGTATCTTGTAAGGATTCCCAATCTTATCGGACAGAATTACAATGATATAGCGGCTATGCAGAATGCCGACTCCGACTATGTTGTGATAAAGGCAAATGAAGAAACCTTTGACGAACACGCAGAAGGCACTATTGTAAAACAAAGTCCCGCAGAGGGAACAACTGCCGAAAAGGGTGTAACAGTCGTTGTAACCGTAAGTATGGGTTCACCTCAGCGTGAACTTCCTGCCATAAGCGGTCAGTCACTGGAAGCAGCCGTTGAGGCTCTCGGTCAGCAGGGCTTTATTGCGTCGGGCACATACGTTGCAAGCGATACCGTTGAAGAAGGCAAAGTCATAGGCTATGAAAACTACAATGCAGGCGATATGGCTCCCTATGGCTCCAAAATCGTCATCAGCATAAGCCAGGGTCCCGAAACAAGCAACTAAACAATTAGCAATTAGCAATGAGCAATTAGCAATGTGCAGTGTGCAATGTGCAATGAGAAATTAAAAATTCAAAAAGCCGATTTCATGTTTGAAAGTGAAATCGGCTTTTTGGTTTACATCATGTTTTTGTAATACTTGAAAGCAAGTATCCTTGTTACAGCGTGGTCAATGAGGGTTTCGTCAAGAGTGCCGTCTGAAACGGCTGATTTTATCGAGCTGACAGCGTCATCTATCATGGTATCTCCTATGGTAAGCATATCATTTCCTGCAAGTATGGCTGTGACGGCAGGTGACTGACCGTTTGTGTACTCCGTGATAGCGTCCATTTCCAAGTCATCTGTAACGGCAAGTCCCGTGAAATTGAGTTCGTTTCTTAAAATATCATGCACGGTCTTTGAAAGGGAAGCAGGTTTTGTGCTGTCCATGCAGTTTACGATATTATGGCTTACCATGACAATATGTGCATTTTGCTGAATGCCTGCTTCAAAAGGCTTGAAATCCTCATCAACAAACAATTCATAAGGTCTTTCGTCTATTGCAATTCCCGTGTGAGTGTCAACATTGTTTCCGTATCCCGGAAAGTGCTTTAAAGTGGCGGAAACACCGTTTTCCTGAGCGATTTTTGTAAATTCGCTGACAAATTCGCATACAGTATCGACATCGTGACCGATGGAACGGTAATACATGAAGTCGTATTCATTAAGGGATATGTCGCACACGGGGGCAAAGTTGACATCTATATTAAAATCTTTCAGCATTTGAGCCATAGCAAGTGCATTTTCTTTAATAGCGTCCATTCCGCCCTCGTTATAAATATCTCTGGGGGATTGAAACTCCTCGTCATAAAGTGCAGGTTTACTGCTTATTCTGACAACCGTTCCGCCCTCCTCGTCAACGGCTATTGTCATGGGAATTTCCTGCGAATTGACATAGGAATTGATATTATTTTTGACTTCATCTTTTGACTTGTCCGCAAAGTCAACCCCGAAAAGCACATAACCGCCCAAGTGATATTTTTGAGCAAATTCAACTGCATCATACTGGGGACATCTTGCATAGAACATCTGACCTATTTTTTCATCAAGCGACATGGTACGCATTTTGTCAAAAGCCTTTTGGTAGTATTCCGAGAAAATGCCGTTGTCCTGCCACTCAGTCGGAATTTCATCTTCATATTCAATTTGTGAGGGCTGTTGCGACACTTCCGAAATAACTGACTGTTCTGGTGAATTTTCGGATATTTCCGAAACGTCTGTTTCAGAGGACTGTTCGGGTGAATTTTCTGATACTTCCGAAACGTCTGTTTCAGAGGACTGTTCGGGTGAATTTTCCGATACTTTCGAAACGGCTTTTTCGGAGGACTGTTCGGGTGAATTTTCGGATATTTCCGAAACGGCTGTTTTTGAGGACTGTTCGGGGGAATTTTCGGACACTTCCGAAATGACCGTTTCAGAGGAAAGTTCGGGATTTTCGGGTATGGTGTCAGCACCCGAGCAGGCGGAAAGGCATATTGCCATTAAGATGGATAAAACTGACAAAGATTTTTTCATAGAAATTCTCCTTTAAAATATGGTGTCAATGACATTAAGA
>ONIF01000439.1 GCA_900317795.1 uncultured Eubacteriales bacterium
ATTACGGGTATAATTGTCTTTCTTGTCACGTTGTTTAATTTTCAAGATCCTCGTCACTGTTCTTTCGTTCAGCGACTTGATTATTATATCACACTGTTTTTCATTTGTCAAGAGTTTTTTTAAATTTCTTTAAAAACTTTTTTTGCACTCTGTCGAAATTTGTTTTCGTGCGACAGCTTGATTATAATAACACACTCCTTTTCATTTGTCAACCCTTTTTTTGAAATTTTTTTCAGATTTGAAAATTATTATCAATGCAAGAATAAACATAGGTATTCCGCCTATAAATCCGTTGGGGCAAGGACCTAAAATCATTGTTGACCCGTATAGATATGGTATGCCCTGAAACATCACGCCTGCCGAATTTATCGCATTTACAGAGCCGTGCATGAGGGAAGCCGGAAATATACTGCCCGTTTTTTCCGTAAGCCAGCTCAATATAACGCCTGCCGAAAAACAAAATACACTCATTGCGACTATGCCGACTATCGGATAGCCGAAATACTTTATGCCATAATTATAGCCCGTCATGTTTATGGGCGTGTGCCAGAACCCCCAGATAAATCCCATTAACAGATGTGCCTTTAAAGGAGAGTATTTTTTGCGGAGTTCGGGATAGAGATAGCCTCGCCAGCCGATTTCCTCCCCCATGCCGAGAACCATATTTATAAACGGTGCAACTGCCACACCGCTCATAATTTCCCGTACTATATAATATTCAGCCGTGACGTTATTTATGTGATTATCTTTAAGAGCCTTTGAAACATACCCAAATGACATATCCAGTTCATTCGGCAATACTGCGAAATACACGACTGCTCCCAGAAATGTCAGCATTCCCGGCAAAAGCCACGCTATGATATAGTATCTCCAATTTTTCTTCAAGCCAAACTTAAAATTTGCCGAAAGGGAAATTTTATTTCCGCTTATTTTCTGCGTAAGGAAAAAGGCATAAGTCGGGGCAAGCATTGCCACAACGGTGTTGACATGATACAAATAGCTGTTTGTGCCGACAACGATTGCTATGCTCCACATCAGCCATGCCGCACCGTACACCCATATCAGATATATCCATAAATATTTTTTCTGCATTGAAATCCCCCTTTAAACAAGAAAGGCAACTGTATCAAAAACACAGCCGCCTTTTGATTTTCAAAATAATTTCCGCATTCACTGCACATTGCACATTGCTAATTGCTAATTGCTAATTGTTCAGTTTCCCAAGCCTATTCTGTTGTACTGCTTGAGTATCATTTCAAAGAGCAGTCCGAGAAACGTACCGCAAAGCACATATACCAATATCATGTATTGGAAAGGTCCGCCAAAAACAAGCTCTCCAAACTGACTGTCATATATCATGTTGTACCATGGAATATTGGTAAGCCTTATGGCGTGTATTCCCCCGCAAACGAGAAGCTCTATCAAAATAATAGCCCCCTCCTTTGCCTTTTTGAACATCAAGGCAAATATAAAAAACAATCCCATTACAATTAAAATGGTGCTGCTTCTGTAATAATTATCCACCTGCATTACCCTTGCGGCATAGCCGACTCCAATAAGTGCCCCTCCGACTATAAAATACAATAACTTATTTCTGTCCATCAGCTCTCCTCCATCATTTCCTCAAAACCTAAAATATATTTTTTTGCCTTTTTTCTGAGATAATCGGAATTTTTTTCCGATGCCCTGTCATAAACCGCCACTGTAAACATTCCTGCTTTTTCGGCACCCGCTATTCCTTCGGGAATGTCCTCGAACACGATGCACTCATTCGGCTTTACTTCAAGCCTCTCCGCTGTCTTTATATACACATCGGGAAAGCTTTTATTTTTTCCGACTTCACTCGTATAGCATACGGTATCAAAATATTCGTGCAGACCGTTGTTTTTAAGCACAGGTTCAAGAAGATAAGGGTCTGAAGATGTTGCAAGACCTATTCTTACATTGTTTTTCCTGAGATAGCCAAGATATTCCCTCACACACGGCTTTGCCCTTACATTGAATTCATATTCGTGTCTTGCCATATCAAGCCATGTCTGCATGATTTCCTCAACGCTTTCACTAAGGGCATATCTGCTTTTTGTATATTCGGCAGCCGTTTTAAAAAACATTCCCCTTACTAATAGTCCCGTCTGCATCAAAAATAGCTGCCTTAAAATTCTTCATACAATCCCCCAAAACTCCAATTATGCATTTTATTATACCATAAACGTATTTAATATGAAAGCGATATAAGACAAGAATTTTCATACTCTTTTTTGTGCATTTTTTCCAAATACAAGGAAAGCGGAGTTATTTTCAACTCCGCTTTTTCTCAAAGTATAGGCAAAAGCTTCGGTTTACGTTTTTCATACACTGTAAAATGCGTAAATCCGCATTTCAAAAGCACTCTCATACCGTCCTCAATGCCCGCACCCACATCACCCCAGCGGTGTGCATCAGAACCTATCGTCACATATTTTCCTCCGAGTTCTCTAAATCTCCTTATTATATCCTCATCGGGCATAGTCTTGCCTATGACCTGACGCAGTCCCGATGTATTTACTTCCAATGCCCTGTCACTTTCCGCAAGCATTTTCAGCACTTTATCAATGCCTTTCTGAAAATAGCTTATATTTACGGTAATTTCGGGATTGGCGGAAATATATCTCATAGGATATGTAAGATGCGCCAAAGTGTCAAAACACCCTGTTCCCACCAATTCCGTCAATTCCTCAAAATACCTGTCAAGAAGTTCAAGAGCCTTTTTGGGCGTATATTCAAGAAAGTAAAAATCAAGCTCATTTCTGAGATTATGCAGAGAGCCTATTACAAAATCATATTCCGTAAAAGAAAGCACTTCTTTTGCCGCTTCCATGTTCTGATACGGCTGACCGAGTTCTATTCCCGTGTAAACTTTCAGCTTGTTCATATACATAGCCCTTGCTTTTGCGGTATCTTTAATAGAACCCTCTATTGCCTTTTTATAGTCTATATTATCCTTGTTTCCATAATACTCATTGCACTCACAATGGTCTGTCACCGTAATAGAATACAGTCCAAGACTTGCCGCCCTCTCGCACATCATCATTACACTGTCATTTCCGTCAAATGAATTTTTACTATGAGTGTGATTATCCGATATAAATTTATACTTCATATTTTATCTTCCTTTATATTCAGATTTTCCGATTACTTTTTTCATTATATCATATTGCCCCCTCTTTTTAAACGTCAATTATAACACAAATTTCTTTATGTTTCACCCAATAAATTATTATAAATGAAAAATTCTCTTGATTAAATCCGAATTATAGTATAAAATATTGATTATAATTTATAAATGAGCAAACTTGAAAAGCTGTACAAATAAAATGTCACGAAATAACTTTCAAATAATTTCAAGTTTTGTTGCCGCCCTCGTGACCCCTCCGTCATTTCATCACTGGCGT
>ONIF01000215.1 GCA_900317795.1 uncultured Eubacteriales bacterium
CACCAAATAATACCTGTCAATAAATTTCCGAGTGCCATCCAGATTCCGAAAAATATCACCCATATTACATTCGCTATCATAGACACAGTACCACCGCCATATTTTACATCTTTGCCAAACGGAAAAAATGACAGCATGGCAAATTTAAAGCACTGTCTGCCGTAGGGTATGCCAATGATGGTGATACACCAAATCAATCCCGAAAATACCCATGCCAATCCGCTGAAAAATCCCCCGAATATGAACCATAAAATATTTCCCAATGTACTCATAATAAAATCCTTTCAATGTCATTCTGAACTTTTGCCGATAAATCGGAATTTATAACATACTTATTCTTTTAAAAATATCTTCTGTCGGTGTTTCAGCCCCTCCAAAATTAGGCCATGCCTTTATATTATCGCCTAATTTTCTCGGAATGACGTGAATGTGAAAATGAAATACAGACTGTCCCGCACTTTCATCACTCGCATTGAGCAAATTCACACCCTCATATCCGCAGTCATCTACCAAATGGTTGGATATGCGTTTGACCGTTCTCATAAGATTTATAAGATATTCGTCATTACAATCCAATATATTTGTAAAGTGTTTTTTGGGAATTACAAGCAAATGACCATCAACGTCTTTGGCAATATCCATGAATGCCATTGTGTATTCATCTTCATAGATTTTCATAGCAGGAGCTTCACCTTTGATGATTTTGCAAAATATACATTCTCCCATATATATCCTACTCCTTTAAATTTATATTTACTCTATTCCGTTCTGAATTTTTGCAGATAAATTTACAAATTATAAGTGCGAACTTTGAACACATCAACAGAGTTTGCTTTTATCAATAATTCTCCAAATTCGTCAGTTGAGCCTTCCATAAAAAATATGATTGAATTATTTTCAACTCTTTGGTCAAGGAAACTTGCTTCATAAATCTGCCAATTTCCGCTTATTTGATACTCTGCATGATGGAATACAACAATAATATCACTGTTTAATTATCCTGCATAAAATCGCAAAATTCACAATATAATCTCAACTCACCGTCAGAATACTCCAACTTATCAAGAATACTGTCGTGAAAATAATAATTATCATCAAATTCAGATAGTGTCATATATCACTCAACACCGTTCTGAATTTTTGCGGCTTTGAGGGTATTTTTCATCAGCATGGCGATTGTCATAGGTCCTACTCCGCCCGGTACAGGCGTAATATATGATGCTTTCGGTTCCACTTCCGCATAATCCACATCTCCGCAAAGTTTGCCGTTTTCATCTCTGTTAATGCCGACATCAAGCACTACTGCACCTTCTTTTACCATATCGGCTTTCACAAATTTCGGTCTGCCCACCGCCGCTACCAATATATCCGCCTGACTGCATATCTCTTTTAGATTTTTCGTTCTGCTGTGACAAATCGTTACAGTGCCGTTTTCATGCAGTAAAAGCATTGCCATAGGCTTGCCGACAATATTGCTTCTGCCGATGACAACGCAATTTTTTCCGTTTACATCTATATTTTCGGAATGTATCAATTCCATTACTCCCGCAGGCGTACACGGCAAAAAGTGATAATCCCCTATCATGATTTTGCCGACATTTGAGGGGTGAAATGCGTCAACGTCTTTCAACGGCGATATTGCATTGATAACTGCCTTTTCATCAAGATGTTTCGGCAACGGCAACTGACACAATATGCCGTTGATTTCGGGCTTGTTATTGAGTTCTTCCACCAATGCAAGCAATTCTTCCTGAGTAGTTTCAGCCGGCAACGCATATTCTTCCGAAACAAATCCCACTTCCGCACAAGCCTTTTTCTTGTTATTCACATACACTCTTGACGCAGGGTCGTCACCTACGATTATTACAGCCAAGCCCGGATTGATACCCTTTGCTTTCAACTGTTCACACTCTGCTTTAACGTCTGCTCTCACCTTTGCAGAAACCTCTTTACCACTAATTACTTTTGCCATTTTAATGCACTCCTTTAAATCATAATTTTTTGATATTTAACTTATGTTTTATCATTTTTCCATTGCGGTTTCCATTCAGACGGAACGGAATTTATCATTTTATGGAAAGCCGTTTCGTCACAACTGCCTATATACATATCGGCATACATTCCGCTTGAACGATACCAAATAAGACTTTTGTTTTCACCGTATAAAATATAATGACCGTAATTTTTATATTCTTTCAAAAATTTCATAGTATCTCCAAAGGCTTTTTGAAGATACTCGGCAGTATTGAATGAACTTTTGATTTCTCCACGCAAAACCGCCTTTGAAGAATACGGGCAGACTTTATCAATATAATTGGAAGATATATACTGAAAGACAAACTGCATAAAGTCCGTATCATATCCATAAAATGACCATTCTTTTTTATAATAACGCATTAGGGTATGTCTTTCCATTGAAAAGCCTGTTGGAGTTCTTTTTGATTTGTAAAAAACTAAATTGTTATTGTCAATATATATTTCATTGGGTTTTAAAAATCTTTCTTTGCCCTCGAACAATTCGGAAATATTTTTCAAACACCCATATAAATACTTTATTTCCGCAGGCACTTCCACGTTATCGGGAAAATCGCTTTCAACAGTTTTTTCCGAACACAAAACTTTTTTAAGAGTATCAAGACCGCTTTTGAAATTTGCAAGTTCGGGTTCTGTAAGAGCGTGATTTTGATTAAAACCAACTAACATATCGTTATCTTTAAAAGGGCGGTTTGTTTTTATTCTGTCGGGATTTGCAAATCTCATAGTACTTTCATTCAATACATCTTCTGCAAAATACTCCCCATAGTAAACATAGCCGTTTATTTTATAAAAGCCCTCTGTCTTTGTCATAATCAATTTCCCTCTTTTACCGCAACATCTGATTCTTCAATTTGATTGACGGCTTTTGACGTGCATTTTCTGAATACAATCAAAAGCACTATTCCAATTATCATTGTCAAGCCTGCCAATATCTGTGACACTCTCAAATTGAATATATACAGGCTGTCTGTGCGAAGCCCCTCCACGAACATTCTTTCAAAGCCGTACCATACAAGATACAATAAAAATATCTGTCCGTCGTACTTTCGGTATTTTCTGCTGAAAAGATACAGCAATACAAATCCCAACAAGCACCATACAGATTCATATAAAAAGCATGGGTGTACACCGACACCGTTTGTATTTTCGCTGACCATTCGCCACGGCAAATCCGTTTGAGTGCCGAAAGCCTCCTGATTGACAAAATTGCCCCATCTGCCGATACCCTGACCGATGAGAAATCCCATAACAGCCACATCAAGAATTGCATAAACAGGCACTTTTTTGATTTTTGCCGTAATACAGCCCGCTGTAAGTCCGCCTATTACTCCTCCGTATATGGCAAGTCCTCCGTTGTGTATGGCTAATATCTCACTTGGATTTTGCGAATAATACTCCCATCTGAATATGACATAATAAAGCCTTGCACCGATGATACCGAATATAAAGCCTGCTATCACACAATCTATAAAAGCATCTGTTTTGATACCGAAATTTTTCAGCACCCTCAACGCAAATGCAAGTGCAAGCATAAAGCCTGCACCTATTATAATTCCATACCAATATATATTAAAACCGCCTACCGAAAACGCAACAGGGTTTATGTGAAAATTCAGTCCCAAATCGGGAAACTGCACGTTATACATAATATCTCCCCCCAACTATACACAATGCACAATTACACTGCATGAGTACGGAAAGCCGAAAATAACTCCACTCTCCACTCTCCACTCTTTCCGTCAGTCGTCTATGCCCTTTACTACGGAAAGTGAAACATTTTCGGGGTCAAGCTGATGTTTCAGCCTTTCAGTGACATCTTCATAAGTGACATTGGCAACCGTTTCTATATAGTCGAAAATCGTTCTGCCGTAAAATTCCGCATTGATAAGAGAATTGGCTGTTGAAGAAAGACTGTCAAATGATGATACCGCACTGCCATATACCGAACGTCTTGCAATTTCAAAGTCCTCTCTTGAAATGCCCTTTTCTTTGAGTTCACCGACAGCCTTGCATATTGCTTCCGCTGCCTCTGACGGTGAATGCGTTTCCCCCTCAAATATAATGGCACGATAGCCCCTGCCTGCAAGGTAGTCTGCACCGAATGTCGAGTTGACAAGCTTTTTATTAAGCAAATCTCTGTACAGTTCCGAACTTCCGCCCGAAAAAGCCTCTATCAGTATATCCGTACATACAAGCTCTTTTATATTTGGCATTTCAGATGTTGCTTTCTCCTTGAATCCAAGATAAAACATAGGCACTGCAACGGGAAGTTTCTGTTCAACATATTTTTCCTTTACTTCATACGGTTCATCGGGGAATATACTCTCCGTATCAATATCGGGATTATCTTTCAATTTGCTGTCGGCAATTTCAAGGACTTCATAAGGCGAAACATTTCCTGTTATTACCATGACCATGTTATTTAAATTATAATATGCGTTATAGCACTCATAAAGAATTTCGGGAGTTATCTCCGCTATCGTTTCAACAGTGCCTGCTATGTCTATATTTATCGGGTTATTGTGATACATAGCCTGATACAGATTTATCATCACACGCCATTCCGCACTGTCATCATACATTTTGATTTCCTGCCCTATAATGCCCTGTTCCTTTGCAACGGTTTCGGGGGTGAAATACGGTGACTGTATCAAATTCAAAAGAATTTCAAGAGATTCTCTGAAATTCTCCGTGCATGAAAACAAGTAACACGTTTTTTCAAAAGATGTATAGGCATTTGCCATAGCACCCGTTTTTGCATACTGAGTGAATGCGTCGCCCTCCTCACTCTCAAAAAGCTTATGTTCAAGATAGTGTGCCGTTCCGTCAGGCACTTTTACTTCTTTTCCGTTTGATATAAAGTGATTATTCAAAGAACCGAAATTGGTGCCTATCATCGCATAAGTCGAGTTGTAGCCCTCTTTTGGAAATACGTCTATCACAAGTCCCGACTTATGTTTCATTCTGTAATACTTCTCTCCAAGACGCTCATTTTCTATTATCTGAAATTCCATAAAATTATCCTCTTTTCAAAAAAATCAAT
>ONIF01000271.1 GCA_900317795.1 uncultured Eubacteriales bacterium
CGGTCAAAAACAGCGTATTCTGATTGCAAGGGCTGTTGTGTCCAATCCGAAAATACTGATTTTTGATGAAGCGACAAGTGCCCTTGACAACATCACTCAACGAAAAGTCAGCGACGCACTCGATAAAATGGGCTGCACCCGTATTGTGATTGCACACAGGCTTTCAACTATCAGACACTGCGACAGGATATTGGTGCTTGATAACGGCAGTATTGCAGAAGAAGGAAGTTTTGAGCAGCTTATGGCAAGGGGCGGTATCTTTGCAGAGCTTGTCAACAGGCAAAGAACGGATATCTGATACCCAATACTTACAATTTCATGGCAATTCGTAAGTTATTTTACATTTGACAGCCCAAGCATAAAAAACTTTACAGAATATTGATAAACTGTAAATTGAACTTTTTTCTGTTCTGTGCTAATATATAGACACAGGAGAAACAAAGAGAAATCTCCAAAAGAAGCTCAGTAAAATATGCTGAAGTGCAATAAATATTAAAAATCATGTTAGGAGGCTTTTCAAAATGGAAAATATGAACATCAACACATTTCTTGATACGCTGACGGAGGAACAAAAGTCAAAAGTGCTTGCCTGCAAGACCGAGGACGAATTGGAGCAGGTTCTTGATGACTATGACATTGAAATCCCCGATGAAATGTTGGAAGACGTTGCAGGAGGAAAAGGCTTTGTACCTATGGCTATGGCTGCGATACTGGCATTTACAATCGCAGGAGCTACAATAACTGCAACACCTGCCATGAGTATAAGTGTATCTGCCGCAAGCTCGGATATTTCAGATATGTCAGACACTGAAAAAAAAGCAGCAATGAAGGCACTTTCCATCGTTAAGGATACAGGCATATCTGCCATAAATGCATATATGCCTGGCGGAGCGGTAGTTGCTCCTCTCTTGAATGGCATACTTGGATATTTCATGGAAGTAGATGACGGCGGACCTACTATTGCAGATGTGCAGAAAGATATCAGTGATTTGCGTGACCGCATGGATGAGCAATTCAATGAGATTAAAAAAGGTATGGACAGCAATACTGAGAAAATCTGTACTACAGTGGAAAATGCTATTTTGCTGGGCAGTAACGGAGCAAGGCTCAGTTCCATGAAAACTACAACGGATCAGCTCAATTTGCTCATTAACACGAAGCAAAATAAAAATATCAGCAATGAGGAAAAACTCGCATATATTGCCAGCCGTATCGGAAAATCGGGAGATTGGTCAACAAACTCCAACCTGATATTTAAGGTGGTTCAATCGTCAAAAGCACTTTCGGGTGAAGAACTTATGTTGGCAGCCAGTGATATGAAGGCAAGAGACGGTTTTATGACTGCATATAAGCTTGCTTGTAACAATGCTATGTTCAGCGGTGATGCGTATGATGCGGCAGCACCTTTTGCAAATTATGTTATGAACGAATATTTCAATTCGTTCAGCACAGCTATGGAATGCCTGATGGCAGCAAGAGAGGTTGCACAGTTTACACCTGAGCAGGTGGCATCATTGTCTGCCGATGCTCGTGCAGACTACAATAATGCCTGCCATGATGTGGATTTGATTGATTCGGAATTAATCTATTTGATAGATATGGCATTGAATGCTGACAAAGAGAGCAGTGTTATCAGTCATTATACTGCATTTATGTACGCTAAAGATCATAACCGTAATGTATTTGTGGATATGAACGGAAACGGTGACGGCGTTGTCATTTCGCCAACACTTGTAACGGATAGTATGAGTTGTGGTATGCCGAGCTATGCGGATTACTATTTTTACAGTGATTTTGAGAACAGATTTAACAGTGTCAAGGACGAAACTTTAAAATCAGTTAAAAATGCAGCAAACAAGAGTGAAATAAGTCCGAGCCAGATTGAAAAGATACGCAAGCTGGCATACAGCAAAGGCATGAGCTTTAATGCGTACCTGAATTCAATGGGAATCAATACAAATTACGGCAGCAACTGTTATTTTCCTATCTCTGATGTTGCCTATTCATCGGGAGATAAGGTTGCTCACAAAGGCGGAGCTCCGTCTAAAGATATGCGTATCTACATGAAAACCTTTGATGCATCAAGCAGGAATAACGATTCTACTTCAAAGGAAGTCTACAATATTCATTCATGGAATGAATGGAGAAACAGGATAGAAACCGAATACTGGAGCTGTGTGAGCTACAATAAAGATGCTCCGAGCTGCAAAATGCTTCTTTTCAAGGCGGGCAGCGAATTATCATTTCCCACAACGGCAACCCAGATCATGAACGGAGAATCACCTTCCGTCATAAACGAAAAATCTTTCTCCGCCTGTATTTCATACAGAGTTCATGTTCAAGACATCGGCTGGCAAAACAGCGTCACTTCAAACGGCACCAATGCAACAACTGCCGGAACAACAGGTCGCAGTTTGAGAATGGAAGGCATTAAAATTGATCTGAAGAATAAGGACGGAAGCAGTGCAGTACAGTATAGAGCCTATGTTCAGAATCAGGGCTGGCAGGGCTGGCACAACTCGGGAGAACTTGCAGGAACAGAAGGACAGGGACTGCGTATGGAGGCTCTGGAAATCAAGCTCACCGGAGATTATGCCGAGTCGTATGACGTAGTTTACAGAGCTCATTGCGAAGATATGGGCTGGACCGGCTGGGTAAAGAATGGTCAGACTGCCGGAACAACAGGTCAAAGTCTGCGTATGGAAGCAGTTGAGATAAAACTTGTACCGAAATCATAACAGCTTATAATAATTCATTTCGTCAGAAAATAAAACAACTCTCCGACCGTATCGTTGATATGGCGGAGAGTTTTTTGGGGATAAATGTTTTTGTGAGTATGAGCAACGAATAAAACCGTCTGTCGTACTTTGCAAAACACTATGACTTGATATTTCGTTCTGCATATTTCAACTTGACTTCCATCTCGCTCTGATTTTTAATTCCTTGCTATATTTTTTTGTTCCTCTATGAAAATCCGAAAATAAAATATATGAATGAACTTTGTCATTTTCAAAAAAGCTATTGACAAAATTAAAGCGAAATGTTAGAACAAATTCAGTAGTTCAAAGTTCCTTGTAATTGACATTAAATATCATTTTTAACGTGAGTTCGATGAAAACGAAAAATGATTATACTGTCATTCTGAGGAGCGACAGCGACGAAGAATCTTTTGAAGATTCCTCACTGCGTTCGGAATCACGTTGATTATATTTTAAATCATGTTCTCTGTCATTTCAACAACAAATGAAATACGCAGCAGAAAAGAAAATCAAATCGGATCTTTATCACACGAACAGGCAAGCCTGTCAGCCGTACAAATATCTGGAGAGATATGAAAAAACTCTGTGAATCGGCAAAGGTTCGTGCAGACGGTGAATGGGTTGAATCTTACGCTGCTTATGATGAAGAGTACGATGTAACACGCAACAGTATAAAAAATATCGAAGTTACGCTTACTCGGGTTACTGATATATGAAATTAAAATTCATAGTAAAACCGATAAATATTCACATTCCGAATTCTCCTATATACAGCAAAAAAGGCAGAGGAAATATAAATATTTCCCCTGCCCTTTATTAAAGGTGTTTAGAACTTATGGCAAATTTAAAAATTATCTGCCTGTCGGTTTGCAGTTCCAATCATCTTTTATTGCCTGTATTTTTCTTATGTTTGTTTTGATGAATATTGATTCATCAAGCTATAAACTTAAAATACTTCTCTGAAATATTGTTCAAACTGTCTTTGGCTTTTACATAAATATCATATTTTTCAGACGTTTGCGGAGTTACCGAAACAGTACTGTTGGTGGAATAATCCTGTTTTCTGATCCAGTTTGTATCGAAATTCTTTTTGTAATAAATCGCATACTCAGAAGAATCCGAATCACCGTTTGCTGAAATTTCAATGGTAATTATATTGCCCGAACGTGTGATATTGATGGAAAAATCAGGAGTATTTTTAGGCTTTTCATCAGCGGCATTCACGCTTACCGTGAAATACTTTTTGGCAATAGTACCGCTGCTGTCCTTTACCTTCACGCAAACATCATAATTTGCTGCTTCCGCAAATTCGATATCCAATTGTGCATTATCGGCAAATTTCTGTGCAGTTGCCCATTTGGTGTCGGAAGTCTTTTTGTAATATACACCGTATGTATAAGTGCCTGTACCGCCCGCTGCTGCCGCATTAACTGTTAATGTATTTCCAAGTTCAATTTCCTTTGCGGAAATTTCGGAAATATTTTCAAGTTTTGCGGTAACACTCAAAGCAAAATATTTCTTTACAATAGTTCCGCTGCTATCCTTTACTTTCACGCAAACATCATAATTTGCTGCTTCGGCAAATTTGATGTCCAATTGTGCATTATCGGTAAATTTCTGTGCGGTTGTCCACTTTGTGTCGGA
>ONIF01000043.1 GCA_900317795.1 uncultured Eubacteriales bacterium
GTCCCGTGAGATAGCAAAAATGCGTCAGGCGGGCAGAATTTCCCAGAGAGCATTACAGGCAGCAGGAAAAGCAGTTGAACCCGGTGTTTCAACTTATGAAATAGACTGTATAGTCCGTGAGTACATCGAGAAACAGGGGGCAGCCCCGTCGTTTCTCGGGTATGGCGGATTTCCCGCAAGTGCCTGCATATCTGTCAATAACGTGGTTATCCATGGCATACCCAGCAAGAGTGAGATATTGAAACAGGGTGACATTGTAAGCATAGATGTAGGAGCGTATTTTGAGGGCTATCACGGTGACAATGCATGGACTTTTCCGTGCGGTGACATCTCAAAAGAGGCTCAAAGACTTATCGACACTACCAGAGAATCGCTTTTTGAGGGCATCAAACAGGCGGTTTCGGGGAACAGGATCGGTGATATAGGTCACGCTGTACAGGAGTATGCCGAAGCACGCAGTTACTCGGTGGTAAGAAAATTTGTCGGCCACGGAGTAGGTGCGAAGCTGCATGAAGATCCCAGTGTACCAAATTACGGAATGTCCCATAGGGGCGTTCGTCTGTTGCCGGGAATGACAATAGCCATTGAACCCATGATCAATCAGGGAACTTTTAAAGTAAGGATACTTGATGACGGCTGGACAACTGTAACGGCTGACGGAAAATTATCGGCTCACTTTGAACATACTGTGGCGATAACGTCAGACGGCACGGTCATACTTACATCAGCAGATTGAGGTGAAGTAAATGCAGCTTGTCAAAGGAATGGTCGTAAGGTCAAAGTCAGGTCATGACAAGGGTAAATTTTTTGTTGTCGTGAAGATGGAAAACGGCTTTGCCTATATAGCCGACGGCACACAAAGAAAAGCCCTTGCTCCTAAAAAGAAAAATCCTCTGCATTTGGCAGGGACTTCGACTGTTCTAAATGAACAGTCTTTATTAACCGACAGTAAAATTTGTGAGATAATTGCCGAATTTAACGGCAGACTTGCTTAAATTGTTGACAAAACGGACAATAAGTGCTATAAATATAAAGTGCTGTGTCTTTTTGTTTTGGGAGGTAATTGTATTGTCAAAACAGGATGTAATCGAGGTCGAGGGTGTAGTAAAAGAGGCTCTGCCAAATGCCCAGTTTAAAGTGGAGCTTCCGAATGGTCATGTTATCCTTGCACATATCTCGGGTAAACTCAGAATGAATTTTATCAGAATTCTGCCGGGAGATAGTGTGAAATTGGAGATGTCGCCCTATGATTTGACAAAGGGCCGCATAACATGGCGCAGCAAGTAATTTTTTGAAAGGAATGATAACAAGATGAAAGTCAGACCTTCAGTAAAGAAAATCTGCGAAAAATGCAAGGTTATAAAACGTAAGGGAAAAATCATGGTTATCTGTGAGAACCCCAAGCACAAACAGCGTCAGGGCTGATGAATTTAAAATGGAGGTGCTACAATGGCACGTATTTCAGGTGTGGATTTACCAAGAGATAAAAGAATAGAGATCGGCTTGACATATATTTTCGGTATCGGCCGCAAGACTTCCAATGATATTCTTGCAGCAACCGGTGTCAATCCCGATACCCGTGTCAGAGATCTGACAGAGGACGATATAGCTAAACTCAGAGATTATATCGACCATAACTGCCGTGTTGAGGGCGATCTCAAGCGTGATATTGCTTTCGACATCAAGAGATTGATAGAAATAGGCTGTTACAGAGGTGTTCGCCATAGAAAAGGTCTGCCTGTAAGAGGTCAGCGTTCCAAGACAAATGCCCGTACAAGAAAAGGTCCCAGAAAGACTATGGCTAACAAGAAGAAATAATCAGGGAGGAATTAACTGATGGCAGTTCAGAAAAGTGCAAAAAAGACTACTATCCGCAGACGCCGTGAACGTAAAAATATAGAAAAAGGTGCTGCACATATTCAGTCTACATTTAACAATACCATTGTTACTATATCGGATGTACAGGGCAATGCCGTATCATGGGCAAGTGCCGGTGAACTTGGTTTCAGAGGTTCAAGAAAGTCAACTCCGTTTGCCGCTCAGTCAGCTGCTGAAACGGCTGCAAAGGCTGCTATGGAGCATGGCATGAAAACCGTTGAAGTCTATGTAAAAGGTCCCGGTGCAGGCAGAGAAGCCGCTATCCGTGCTTTGCAGTCGGCAGGACTTGAAGTAAGCATGATAAAAGACGTTACACCGATTCCGCACAACGGTTGCCGTCCTCCGAAAAGAAGACGTGTATAAAATTATTGGAGGTGCAGTAAAATGGCAGTAAACAGAGATCCTATATTGAAAAGATGCAGATACCTCGGCATCAGCCCCGCTGTAGTCGGTATCGCTAAATCTTCCAACAGAAATCCGAATGCCAATTCCAGAAAGAAAGTTTCCGAATACGGCATTCAGCTCAAAGAAAAGCAAAAACTTAAATTCATCTACGGTGTGCTTGAAAAGCCTTTCCATCATTATTTTGAACTCGCTTCAAAAATGGAAGGTCAGGCAGGTAATAACCTTATCACCGTTTTGGAATCAAGACTTGATAATATCGCTTTCAGAATGGGAATGGCTCTTACAAGACGTGAAGCAAGACAGCTTGTTACACATGGTCATTTCCTCGTAAACGGCAAAAAAGTTGATATTCCTTCTTACAGAGTTAAGGCAGGAGATGTGATTTCACTCCGTGACAAGAGCAAGAGCAGCCCGAAATTCAAGGACATTCTTGAACAGACAAACGGCAGAACCACTCCTCTTTGGCTTGAAGTAAATAAGGAACAGCTTTCGGCAAAGGTGGTACGTATGCCTTCTATCGAAGATGTGGATTATGAGGTAGCACCTCATCTCATCGTTGAGTTGTACTCCAAGTAATACGCTGTTGTTTTGCATATCAAAAGCATCTTGGCGGTTATCCGCCTGAATATTAAGGAGGTTTAGCTGATGGAAATTCAAAAGCCAAGAATTGAAACGGCAGAATTGTCGGAAGACGGTAGATTTGGCAGATTTGTTGTTGAACCCCTCGAAAGAGGCTTCGGCAACACTCTCGGAAACAGTCTGAGGAGAGTCCTTCTCTCATCTCTTGAGGGCGTGGCAGTCACTTCAATCAAAATTGACGGTGTCCTCCATGAGTTTTCAACCGTACCGGGAGTTAAGGAAGATGTTACCGCAATAGTCCTTAATATGAAAGGTCTTGTTGCAAAGCTTCATACGAATGGTCCCAAAACAGTAGAAATCAATGCCGAAGGTCCATGTGTGGTTACGGCTGAGTCGATAAAGAATGATGCGGAGGTAGAGATACTCAATCCCGAACTCGTGATAGCAACACTCGGCGAAGGTGCGAAACTCGACATGGAGATTACTCTCAATAAAGGCAGAGGCTATGTGTCTGCTGACAAGAATAAAGCAGAACTGGCAGGCACTACGGGAAGTGTCATAGGAGTTCTTCCGATAGACTCTATATATACTCCCGTTCTTAAAGTCAATTATACTGTTGAAAATACCCGTGTCGGTCAGATTACCGACTACGACAAGCTGACGCTTGATGTATGGACAAACGGCGTTATCAATGCTCAGGAGGCAGTGTCCCTTGCGGCAAAGGTGCTGACAGAACATCTTAATCTCTTTGTCAACCTTTCGGATAAGGGTACCAATACCGAAATCATGATAGAGAAAAGCGAACAGGGCAAGGAAAAAGTCCTTGAAATGACAATAGAAGAACTTGACCTCTCTGTACGTTCGTTCAACTGTCTGAAACGTGCAGGTATCAACACAGTTGAAGACCTGATAAATAAGTCCGAAGAAGATATGATGAAAGTAAGAAACCTTGGAAGAAAATCTTTGGACGAAGTTGTTGAAAAACTGAACTCTCTCGGCTTCCAGCTTCAGGCTGACGAGGAATAATTATATTTAAAGGAGTGAATATCAATGCCCGGAACAAGAAAGCTCGGCAGAGAAACTTCTCACAGACTGGCAATGCTCAGAGGTCTTGTCACTTTCCTTCTCGAGAACGGCAGAATAGAAACTACTTATACCCGTGCAAAAGAAGTAAGTGCATTGGCTGAAAAGTGTATTACAAGAGCTAAGGTTGAAAATCTCCAGAACAAGCGTCAGGCTCTCGCTTTCATAACAAAAGAAGATGTTGTGAACAAGCTCTTTAAGGAGATTGCACCGAAATATGCCGATAAAAACGGTGGTTATACCAGAATTACAAAGATAGGTCCCCGTCGTGGCGATGCGGCTGAAATGGCTGTTATCGAACTTATCTGATAATATGATACAAAGAACTGTAAGTCTTTTTCAGACTTGCAGTTCTTTTTTTGATGTAATGAACAAAAAACACCTTGGTGAATTGTAAAAACCTACAAATTTTACTTTTAAGTATATTATTTTTGTTAATATTCCTATTTGGCTATTTACAAATTGTTAATTTTATTGTAATATAATATTAACGAATTATGCCCTTGTGTGATTAGGGGCAAAAATCTAAAAAAATTTTTTACAGAAAGAGGGAATTTCTATGGCAATGAAAAAACACGGTCTGTTCAAGAAGATCATGAGTTCATTCCTTTCGGCAGCTTGTGCCCTGTCCATGACGGCTGTCGGAACAACGCTCGCTTCTACAACAGCCAATGCGGCAGTTGCTCCCACAAGCGGTGACGCTTCCACATTCTCATGGGATAATGCTACTGTTTACTTCCTGCTGATCGACCGTTTCAAAAACGGTGATACTTCCAACGACAATGCTTACGATCGTATGAAAACAGTTGCAGGTGACAGCAGAGCGACTTTCCATGGCGGTGACTTTGCGGGTATCACGCAGAAAATCAATGACGGCTATTTTACCGATTTAGGCGTTAATGCCATCTGGCTGACCGCTCCCTATGAGCAGCTCCACGGTTATATTCTTGGTGACAACTTCGCTCACTATTCCTATCACGGCTACTATGTAACAGACTATACCGAACCCGATGCAAACTACGGCACAAAAGCGGAATTTCAAACTCTTGTCGATACCGCTCACTCCAAGGGTATCCGTATCATCATGGACATCGTTATGAACCATGCAGGCTATAACAACATGATAGACATGAACGAATACAATTACGGTACTCTCCTTGACGGCTGGAAATCCGTATATGATTCAGGTCAGCTTTCACAGTATCACAGCATGATAGACTATAAGAGTGATGCGGCAGCATGGGGACGCTGGTGGGGATCGGATTGGGTACGTTCGGGCTTGCCCGGATATGATGAAAGCGGTGACGGTCCTTCCGAAATGGTTCAGTGTCTGACAGGTCTGCCCGACTTCCGTACAGAGTCCTCCAAACAGGTAGGCATTCCTCAGTTCCTTCAGACAAAATGGACAAAAGAGGGTACTCTCTCCGAAAAACAGTCCAAATACGGTACTTCCAACACCGTTACAGGATTTATTTCAACATGGCTTTCCGATTGGGTAAGAACCTACGGTATAGACGGTTTCCGCTGCGATACCGCCAAACACGTTGACAAGGCTTCCTGGAAACAGCTTAAAGACAAGTGTGTTGCCGCTCTCAAAGAGTGGAAACAGGCTAACCCCACTAAGAAGCTTGATGACCTTGATTTCTGGATGACAGGCGAGTGCTGGGACTGGAACATCGGCTATGGTAAAGATGCATACTTTACACAGGGCGGTTTTGACTCCATGATTAACTTTGAAACAACGGGTGCAGGCTTGCTTGCAGCAGGCAAAATTGCCGATGTATATCAAGGTTATGCAGACAAAATCAACTCCGATCCGAGTTTCAACGTTCTTTCCTATATCTCATCACACGACTCCACTTTGGCAAGACCGAGTGATATGTATTACATAGGCTCTGCATTCCTCCTCATGCCCGGCGGTGTACAGATTTACTACGGTGATGAATCAGCCCGTCCTCTCGTTTCGGGAATACCTTTTGACGGCAAAGGCGGTGCAGGTCACTCCCTCAGAAGTGACATGAACTTTGGCGAAAATACAGACCTCGTTAAACACTGGGGTATTGTAGGTCGTTTCCGTAACAGTCACATGGCAGTCGGTGCAGGTGCCAATATCGGTTTGACAGCTTCAAGCGGTATCGCATTTGCAAGAACTTTCGACAAAAACGGTATTACAGATAAAATCGCTGCTGTTATCAATGCAAGCGGCTCTGTATCAATAGACGTTTCTGCTGTATGGGCAAACGGCACAACTCTTGAAAATGCTTATGACGGTACAACCGCAGTTGTATCGGGCGGTAAAGTGACTTTCAGTGCAGGTGCTCACGGCACTATCCTCATTCAGGAGCCTGATGGTGAAAGAGGTACCGTAACAGTTCAGCACATCAATCAGGATACAGGTGCTGTTATCAAGACCGACATGGTATCGGGTCTTGTAGGCGAATCTTACAGTGTATCTGCTGACGCAGAATTGACAAAAACTTATGACCTCGTTAAGACAGAGGGCAAAACAACAGGCACTTTCTCGGCAGACGGTGCAACAGTTAAATTCTATTATCACCTCGATACGTCAAAATTCGGTACTATCACGATAACACATATTGACGCTGCAACAGGCGATTCTATCGCAGATTCGGAAACTATCACAGGCAAAGTCGGTGAAAGCTATTCCGCTCAGCCTGTTGATGTAAAGAACTATGAAGTTGATCTTTCCGCTTCAACCAATACAAGCGGTACAATCAAAACAGGCAATACAAATGCTGTATTCAAATACAACTATGTTGAACCTACGGGACTTACCGTACACTACTACAACAAGAACAACTGGAGCAAAGTTAATATCTATGCTTATGACAAGGCTGAAACAAAGCAGTATGCAGGTGCATGGCCGGGTACTGCAATGACTAATGACGGCGAGGGCTGGTGGTCATACAACTTCTCCGATCTTGAAACAGTTCTTGTAATCTTCAATGACGGCAACAATCAAGAGCCTGCACGTATGCAGCCCGGTTATGATGTTTCGGGCGAAGTGTGGCTGAAAGACGGTAAAGCCGTTTCGGCAGGCAAGGTTAAAGTTGTATATCAGTCAACAGACGGCAAAACTCTCGGCTCTGAAACTCTCACAGGTCTTGAGGGCGAAAGCTATACAACTTCTGCAAAGACTTTCAGCGGTTATACGCTTTCGGGAACTCCCTCAAATGCAACAGGCAAGTTTACATCAGGTACAACAACTGTAACTTACACATATAAGTCAGATGTTGTTCCCGTTCCCACACTCGTGAACAACTCAACAGTTTCCGCAACGACAATTTCACTCGGCGGTACTGTAAAAGTTACTGCAAAAGGCTCGGGCGGTACAACTCCCTACACTTATCAGATAGTTTACAAAAAGTCAACTCAGTCCAACTGGACAACGGCTTCTGCTTACAGCACAAATACAACTGCTACAATCAAGCCGGCATCTTCCGGTGCATATCAGATATGTGCAAAGGTAAAAGACAAGAACGGCACAGAGGTCAAGAAATTCTTTGATATTACTGTAAAGGCTGATGCCCTTGTAAATAACTCAACCGTTTCTGCAACAAAAATCAATCTCGGTGATACCATCACCGTAAAGGGTGCAGCTTCGGGCGGTGCAGGTTCTTATAAATACGCTGTATTCTATAAGGCATCTTCTGCAAGCACATGGACTACAAAACAGGATTTCTCCTCAACATCTTCTGTTTCTATCAAATTCACAGGCACAGGCACAAAGAATATTTGCGTAAAAGTCAAAGACGGTGCAGGCACTGTCGCAAAGAAATATTTTGACATCACTGTTGCACAGGGACTTACCAATACTTCCAAGCTTTCGGCAAGCACGATTACTCTCGGCAGTACGGCAAAAGCGGTTTGCTCTGCAACAGGCGGTTCAGGCTATTATAACTATGCTGTATTCTATAAGAAAACTTCCGATACAAAATGGGCAACTGCACAGAACTACGGTTCAAACGACACTGTAACATTCAAGCCTGCTGCTGCTACAACTTATGATGTATGCATGAAAGTAAAGGATACAAACGGCACAGAAAGCAAGAAATATGTTACTCTTACAGTAAAGGCAACAGAACTTGTCAACACATCAACGGTTTCTGCAACATCAATCACTCTCGGCAATTCCGTAACTGTAAAAGGCTCTGCAACAGGCGGTGCAGGCTCTTATAAATACGCTTTCTTCTACAAGAGTTCTTCTTCAAGCACATGGACTACAAAACAGGATTTCTCCTCAACATCTTCTGTTTCCATCAAGTTCACGGGTGCGGGTACAAAGAATATCTGCATAAAAGTCAAAGACGGCAACGGCACGATTGAAAAGAAATACATTGATGTTACCGTAAAGGCAAACGCTCTTTCCAATACTTCCACTCTTTCCGCAGCATCTGTTGTAAAGGGTAAGGCGGTAGTTGCAAAGTGTTCGGCAACGGGCGGTACAGGCTCTTATAAATACGCTGTTTATTACAAGAAGTCCTCTGCTTCGACATGGACTACAAAACAGGATTTCAGCACAAATACAAGTGTTTCCATGACATTCCCGTCAGCAGAAGTGTATGACATTTGTGTGAAAGTAAAAGACGCAAAAGGCACAGTTGCAAAGAAATATCTTGCTGTTTCGATAAATACAGCAACCACAAGTTTGACAAACAGCTCCAAAGTAAGTGCAACATCTGTTACAAAGGGTACAAAAGTAACTATCACAGGTGCATCTTCGGGTGCAACCGACCAGGTTCTTTATCAGTATTCCTATAAAGCAGACAGTGCAACAGCCTATACAAAAATAAAGGACTATTCCTCTGCAACATCGGCTGCATTCACTCCGAGTGAGGCAGGTACTTATATCGTAAAAGTAATTGCACAGGATATGAAGCCCTCAACGGCTGTAAAAATCCTTTATGTCACAGTAAAATAAGCCTTTGACGGCATAAACTGAAAATCGGCACTCCGTACAGAAATGTGCGGGGTGCTTTTTTCAATGAGCAATTAGCAATTAGCAATGAGCAATGATGTGCAGGGGGCAGGCATATTTTTAAAAATATTTCAAAAATATATTTAATGTTCTGATAAAGTGTGGTATAATAAATATGATTATCAAAAAAATATAAGAAACTTGGAGATGTGATTTTCAATGTATGAATTTACAAAAAAGACGATATGCGATGGCGTATCTTTTGGAAACATAAAAGATGACAGATTTAAGAGAGGGCGTATCAATGCCACTCTCATCGTACCGCTTGATAAAAAAACCGCTGCCGCAAATGCACTTTTATCATGTGTGCTTACACGTTCCTGCAAAAAATATCCCGATTTCACTTCACTCAACAGAAAGCTTGATGAACTCTACGGGGCGGCACTTTATCCCTCTGTCAGCAAGTACGGTGATTTCCAGACGGTGACGTTGAGCGTGTCGGGACTTGACGACAGATATGCACTTGACGGAAAGTCGATTTCATCGGAAATAACAGAGCTTTTGTGTTCGATACTTTTCGAGCCGAATATAACGAACGGTCACTTTCTCGAGGAGGATTTTCAGCAGGAAAAAAGACAGCTGATTGAAAACATAGATGCGGAATTTAATGACAAGAGGTCGTATGCGATAAGAAGATGTATAGAAATCATGTGCCGTGACGAGCTTTTCTCCATAAGCAGATTTGGCAGCCGTGAAGATGTTGCGGCACTTACTCAGGAGAACATATATAAAGCGTGGAAAAGTCTGCTTGACAATGCAAGAGCGGAATTGTGTATGCTTGGCAGTACGCCCTATGAAAAAGCCCTTGAGGGATTTAAAAAATACTTTGACGGCAAGCCCAGAAAAATGACGGGTTCGACAAAGATAATTTCAGATGTGGGAGAGGTCAAGAGAATTGTCGAAACAGAGGAAATCGTACAGTCAAAGCTTGTCATGGGCTTCAGGAGTGCATATCCCAAGACCGTCAGGGAGAGAATAGCCAATACCCTTATGTCAATGATACTGGGCGGAACGCCTACTTCCAAGCTTTTCCAGAATGTAAGAGAGAAACAAAGTTTGTGCTATTACTGTTCAAGCAATGTGAATAATAATAAAGGAATCATGCTGATAGACAGCGGAGTTGAAACGGATAACATAGAAAAGACGGAATCTGCAGTCATGGAGCAGATAACGGCACTTGTTCACGGAAACGTTACAGACGAGGAACTTTTGTCTGCCAAGAAGGCTTTGAAGAATTTGTATATATCCACAATGGACAGTCTGAGTGCCATGCACGCATGGTATATGGGAAGTGTACTCAGTTCATTGGTTGCATCGCCTTTGGAAGAAGCGGAAATTGTTGATGATATAACAAAAGAAGAAGTTGTGGAGCTTGCCAACAGAATAAAGCTTGATACGGTATTTTCACTGATAGGAAATTGATTTTTTTGAAAAGAGGATAATTTTATGGAATTTCAGATAATAGAAAATGAGCGTTTGGGAGAAAAGTATTACAGAATGAAACATAAGTCGGGACTTGTAATAGATGTATTTCCAAAAGAGGGCTACAACTCGACTTATGCGATTATAGGCACCAATTTCGGTTCTTTGAATAATCACTTTATATCAAACGGAAAAGAAGTAAAAG
>ONIF01000092.1 GCA_900317795.1 uncultured Eubacteriales bacterium
ATAGTTTCAACTCTCCTTGCTTTTTGGTAAAGAATTTATATGTTCACGCAAATATTTGAACGGGAAAGGAATAACTGTAAGCTGATTGTTACGAACAAAGGTAACATACATCAACGGTAAAATTTTTGTAAGAAGACTCGGTGCATTTTGATATTTTTCAAATTTACGAATATGTACTGCACATTGCAATGTTGGTTTAATGCCATGTCCCATATATCCTGCAAAGTAATGTTCTTCATTATTGTATATGAATTGTTTTATATCAAGAATATCATAAAAAAGTTCTGTACGCTTTTCTTCGTTTCTAAGTTTGGTATTTCCGCTTTCAAGTTCACAACGTATTTTGAATATTTCGGGAATAGTTACCCATTGTGTATCTTTGATTATATTTATATTTCCCTTGCTGTCCATTACGATTCCTTCTATTTCTGTATTACCTTTTGAACTGTTCTGTGACTGAAATATATCAATACAAGCACAATAAATTGAAGGGCTAAGTAAATCGATTTTTTGTTCTGTTATATCAAAACTGCCGTCAGGGTGTATATCCATGAAGAAATAACGCTGATTTTTCTTGTCACCTGTTGCCATTCCCAAAATCATATCTTCCTCAAATCTCAGAGATGACCAGTCAAACAAGCGAATTTTCCTTTCTTGTAAGTCAGATTTGATCAACAAATCATGTATAATAGCCGAAAGAGTGAGAGGAATATCACTTTTGCCAAAATCTTCAAGAGTGATATGCTGTATTAAAGTTCTGTCATCATAGTCTTTATACGGATCACTTCCGTCCAAATAATACTTTTTATTATGAATAAGATACCAATTAAGACGGTCTTTCATAATGTCTTTTACGATTGGAACGGAAATATTATATTTGGCAAGCAATAAATTTTGTATTCTGCTGCATAAATCCTGTGATTCATTATCCCCTATGCCATCAACTAAACAAAGATTTTTGCTTTTTAATTCCGCTTTTATTAACATCTCATTTTCTTTGACTTTTTTGTTGTTATAATCAAGTGAAAAATATTCAGATATGTATTCAAAGTCGATTTCAGCCAGTCCTTTGAAATTTTTATTGAACGTCTGTACAATTTCCGAAACGACTCCCATTTTGGTTGAATTGAATTTATTAAGTTTATATACATTAATGAAACTTATTCTATTTTTATGTCCGTCCAATTGACGTTGAATATAAGCCGTTTTTTTGTCATGGGGCATTTTTCGCCTGAGAGTATTATTAACCGAAACAACATATTGGGTATAATCTTCAAATTTTTTTTCATCAAATGTTATTTCATCTTTATGTTTCTCGGAAGTAAACGTCACTACATCAAATTTCATCTTGCATTCAGGGGTAATTTTAATTTCAAGACAAGGAATTTGGTCAAGCCCTTTATATTTTCTTCTTACGTCTTTCTTCCATTGAGGATGAAAATAATAAAAATGTCCCGTAATATTATTGAAACGCAACAAATCATGAGAAGCACTTCCCAAGCTATTAAGCAGTAACTGCAAGATGATATAATCTTCCGTATCACTACTTGCCCTCTGCGAAAAAGATATAGTATCAGTATCAGGAGCTTTATCTATTGTTTGACGGAGTAAATACTTATTTTCATAATTTTTTTCCATAAGTACATAAAAACATTTGCCATCTTCAAAACGTACCCCTTTAATATTTCTGTCCATTGCAGGTATGTCAAGAATATATGCACCACGCTCAAACTTTTGTTTAGATGTTTGTACCATAAAAATATCAAATTTTTTGTCTATTTCATCATAATTGAGTTTATATATCAGTTTATTTGTCTGCATTGGTACAGCCATTCAACCATCTCCTTATCTCTGCTGCAGCTTTCTGTTCTATTGAAATTTTCTCATTGTCCCTCAAAAGTGACGGAACTATCAGAAACCTTATATCATTCCTTACAAAGTTCTGTATCTGGTATTCGTCTTTTGTGATAATATTGGCAATGATAATATTCCTACAACTGCATTTTTTCGCCTTTTTCTCGATTTTATCAACCGTTTCATTCCAATCCATATCAGTTGATTCATTCCAGTTCTTAAAATCCACATAAATATCCTTTTCGGGTATCTTGAAGTCAAAAAGTTCAAAAGTTTCGTTATCATCTATTTCTTCAAGACTGATATTAAGTATATGCTCAAACCAGAACTTTCCAACAACTTCACCGAGTGCACCTTTATAAATGTTATTCCAAAGCGGTGGCGACATGATATAATCATCAGGCACAAATTCTGTTGCATACTCATTTTCACAAAAGTATTTTTTGAGCATATCCCACTTCATAAGCCGGTCAAGACGGGTTTTTTCTTCATTTTCAACAGAACGAATATCCGCATGGGGCTTAAAAGAAATTTTGATATTTCCAAAATCATCATCTTGAGAATAATAGAGCGTATTCGATTTTACGGGGAGAGGAACATAATAATTCTTGATAATAAAGTCATCCCGTTCTCCAGTAAGTGTAACGGTAGGGTGCATTAAAGAATATTCACGCAGTTTTTTCCATTCCTCTATGGTCGGATTTGTCCAATCATTCTGTAACATACTGTATATATGACGGCTTATACGATTTGAATTGGTTACTGCTGTATTTTTCATAATGACTTCTTCAGTGCTTTTAGATTCTTGATAAGGGATAAGTCTTGCCAGAGCAAGAAATTCATAGTTTAAAATACGTCCCTTTATTACAGAAGTATCAATGCATTTTGCAAGACGATCATCAGCAAATATATAAATATTAGAATTTTTCTGATTAGTACGACAAATTCTGCCTATAGCCTGAATAATGGTACTGGTGGCATACATTTTGATATTTTTCATATCATATACATTTTTTACATGCTTTTGGTTTGGCTTTTCTTTCATATAACAACGGAATGCTTTTTTGACATGATCCATTGCATCAGAAATGGAAAGCTCATAACTTTCCTGTAAAAATTCTATTTGAAACAGATACTTAACAAAATCTTCTTCTTTCCAATCCTGCGATATATTCACAAAAAGATTTGTAGGGTTGTCTACATAAATCGCATCAAAATCTTTTTTATCCTGTGAGGGAAATTGGTTTGAACATATCAATTTATCTTTCAAATCTTCGGGAATAGGATACTGAAGATTTTGTCCTGCTCCTACGGTCTGAAATGCCGATATTACAAATACTTTTTCACCATTGGCAAGACGTAAAAGAATTTTATTTTTTTGGGCTTCATATCCTGAACTTTTCAGATATTCAACGGAATAATCATTGTTGGGATACTGGTACGCAATATAACGAAAAATGTCCTTAATAATATTCTTATCTAAAGCATTGTCGTTTTCGGCAGGGTGTTTCGTCAGAAGACAAAGCATTGATTTTATATCATCATGCTGCAAAAATTCTTTGAAAGCCATTGCAATACGTGCATAACGTTCTTTTACATACGACTTGTCGGTTATCATCTCTATCATGTTATAAATCTCTTTTGCAGGTTCATAATCTTCCAAAACATCATTCCATATTTTTGCAGAATAGTTTTGAGCACCTATAAACTTGGCATGGATATTTATTTTTTCATATCCGCTTTGTTTGTTTATAAAGTCTTGTTCAAGCCTTTTATATTCTTCCTGCGGCAAATGATAAAATTTATCATGCAATCGTAAACGGAGATAGTCAACGTCAAAATTTCCGATAACAGTCGGAACTGTTGCCGTTGCTGAAATTCCTATCACTTTTGCACGTTCACAGATGTTGACAAGTATTTTTTCGGGAGTGTTCCTGAAATCACACATCATTATTTTTGTCTGCATATCATGGCTGTTATCATTTTCAAAGAAATAATAACGGAATCCATGTTGATAAACACTGCGATCAAAGTAAGACATAGAGAATTTATCACGTTTTAAATGCTTTGAATGTGTAAGAATTTGTGATATGAGATAGTTTTTTTCTTTTTCCTCAATACGAAATAAAGATAATACAGAACTTATCGCCTGTTCATGTGTAAATTCACTTTTTACATTCTGAGAATTCTCATTTTTCTTTTTCATATAGTTATATGAAAGCCCATTGATCACCTTTTTGAATTTATTCATAAAAGCACGTATATCTCCAAGCATAGTAGGAATACTTTTTGTTTCAGAACTCGGCTTATCATGCCGAAAATTGATTATATTCATACATGAATCATTATCTGTTTCAACCGTAACATAGCGATTATCACCCTTAAAAATAGAATGATATTGATAATCCTGAAAAAGAAAATTTTTCTCCTGTTCTTCCATATCTCCGGCTGTATGGTGGTCAAACTGAAGCGAGTACCGTTCATATATTTCTTCAGCTTTTTGGCTCATTTCTTCAATTTGCTTTTTAGAAATTTCCATCATTGCAGATGGAAATTTTCTTATTTTGAGTGCGGAATGTATCGTTTTGAAAAGCTCAATCAAATCTATTTTATCATGCAGATTATCTTTTATGATGCTTTTAAGCATTGTTTCTTTGGTAGAATCAAATTCATCAATGAAAATAAAGGCATTGTCTATTGAATCCAACAAAAAATATGATGGCTCTATGATAGTTATATTCCTGAGTAAAAATTTATCTACACTCATAAAAATTATCTGTCTTTCACTTGTAAACACAGATGGATACAGTTTCCCTATCCATTTCCATTTTTTATCAGTTTTAATAGCATGAAGGCGTTCTTCGGGACTGCTGTATTTTCTCAAAGCATTTGATAACATCTTTCTGAAAATACGTTCTGTTTCTTGAAAATCTTCCTCACTTTTAGGAATCATATCCAAAACCAATCGACTGGAACTTTCCTTGTATTTTCTCAATAACAAAATTTTTTGTCTTAATTCAGTAAATTCTTTGGTATTTTTTATCTCATTAGGAATGCTTCTTTCAAGTTCACAACTATAATTTTCCATTACTGTTTCAGAAATAGAATTGATAAACAATACTTTTTGATCAAATTCATTTGTTTTGCCTGCCTTGTCAAAAAATCTTTTTAAATCTTCTGATGGTAAATTTTTTTTCATAGGAGTAATAAAAAAGTATTTTTTGTCCCTATTGGCTTTAAGCTGACAAGAATCGAAAATATACTTCAAAACATGGTATGTTTTTCCTGAACCTGTAGGCATATCTATCAAAAACAGACCCGTTTCACTTCCGTTTTCACAATAATCTTTTATGACATTATACACTTTCTCACCTCTTACAGTTATTTTTACTATTATAGCATTTTATATGTACAAAAATATGTACTACTAATATGCAAATAATAAAAAATCTCGACAGACTTTTTAGATCTGTCGAGAAATCATTTTATACAAAAGAAATTTTCAACTGTTTTCCCATAGCTGCGGCAAGTTTTTGTAATGTTTTTATAGATGGATTGGCATTACCGTTTTCGAGTTGACTTATATATTTTGGGGATATGCCTGTTTTTGCAACCAGATCACTTTTTGTTATCCCTGAATTATAGGCATTTATAATAGCTTTTATGATTGTAAAATGCGGTTTAAGTTCTTCATATTCCCTGCGAAATTCATCATTTTTCAGTTGCTCGGCTAAAAATTCTTCAAAGTTGGACATACAGATCACTTCCATTTATACACTATTTGTGAAATATAAAGAGATATTCATGAGCAATCAGAAGAAAATTATATTTCACACTATTTGTTTTCCAATAGCCTGTTGCTTTACAATTATGCTGTTCTTTAATCACTATTTCTTTAAGCATAAATCCCACATCTTGAAAAATTTTCATCACATCAAAGCTCATAGGTATCATGTGACCGTTTTTTCTGGTATCTCCCATCAAAACAGCACAAAACTTTCCTTTTTTCAAGACACGATAACTTTCTTCTGCAATAGGTTTCATTTGTTCGAGAAAATCTTTTACTCTCAGTTGGGACAAATCCCCCTCTATACCGTCACTATATTTTATTATATCGGCATACGGAGGATGAGTACATATCAAATCTATACTTTCATTGGGAATGAAGTCAAGATGTCTTGCATCACCTTTCTTGATATATACTTTGCCTTTGGCTTGTTCATAGTCAAAAGCTGTTTTTTCCCTGCACCTCTCTAATGCAACATCGTTTATATCAATGCCAATAATATCACGATTCAGCAATTTAGCCTCAACAAGCGTTGTTCCACCGCCTGCAAACTGATCAAGCACCAAATCGCCCTCTTGTGAATATCTGAGCATAATATTTCTCGGAATATACGGTGACCAATTCCCTCTCCATTTGCTGTCATGTGTTGCCCAGTCACCACGTTGAGGAAAACTCCAATGTGTTGTCATTTCCAACTCAAAATTATCCGGCTGCCATTTTGTTATCTTTGTTTTCATTACGATAATTCCTCAAAATCCATTTTATCTATTGAAAAAAGCTTGATTTTATCACTATATTTCAAGTGCACCTTTTCTTTCTTAATACTTGTAAATGAATCTGCTATAATATATGCTTCTATCTTTTCAAAGTCCTCTTTGCTTGATATTTGTTCCAACCATCTCAAATATCTGTTCACCTGCTCATAGGCGTGAAAATTTGCCTTTCCTCGTTTAAGCTCAATTACCACATTGGGAATTGTTCCAAAATTAATGGAATTATTTATGCTATATAGACAAATATCGGCTCTGTCCATGTCCATAGGCTTGAATGGTGAAATTGGTACCTGACGACATAAGATATAATCATCTTTCAGGAAAGACGAAAACGGACTTAATGAAGAAAGTATTGTAAATTCAAGCTGAGCTTCATTGATAAAGTTTTGCTTAATATCAACCATTTTATCGTCAAAAAGAGTTTCTTCACCGTTTTTCTCAATTTCAACTGTTGCAGAGAAATCTATTCTATTTTGAGAATCAAAAATCATTTTGTTAAGTTCACGCACTTCTCCGGGAGTTAATGTACAGAATCCCATATCTTGCATACTATTTGACGGAAGCGGATAAGGATATTTGCCAAGCTCAAAATATAAATCATCAGATGTTATATACTTGCCGGTCAATTCATTTTGATGAAACTGAAAAATAAACGGCTGAGCTTTATTACTGCCATTAACCTTGAATACTCCTTCCGTTTCCGTAGGCACATATCTTGTACTTTCGTCCCAGAATAAGTTGGCATTGGATTTTATCCCCAGTGGACTTGTTTTTCCGTTCAGATAAAATGAGCCTGAATCTTTATTTCCATATATTTTCCCACCATAGACTATTTTACGTTTCAGAAAGAAAAAAACATCTGTCCCCTCTCGGCTGCAAGCATAATCAGCCAATACAGCATAATGTTTACTTCT
Source organism: uncultured Eubacteriales bacterium (assembly GCA_900317795.1). Lineage (GTDB taxonomy): Bacteria > Bacillota > Clostridia > Oscillospirales > Acutalibacteraceae > UBA1213. The sequence goes on from ONIF01000092.1 coordinate 7,329, forward strand.
GCTTGAGAATACAGCATAATGTTTACTTCTGCTTGAGGGTTCCTGTGAAAAAACAGGTTTCATCAAAAATCCGTAAAGCCCTTTATTCAAATAAAGTTTTAATGACTTTTCGTCATAAAGAGCAATAAACAATCCGCCTTCCATAAAATACACACCTTTACAATCTACTTATAATGCCGTTTTCCAAATCGTCAATCGAATAAATTGTTTCCAATATATCAAATGTTTCTTCCAGATTATGCCTTGTACTTTGCCACCCATGACCGTCTGTAAACCAAACAAATGTAAATCCGTCAATTTCTTCAACTTCCTGTGCTATCTGCTTATAACTGCGAGCAGTTTCATTCAGTTTTGAGCCACCACCTGCATAGAAATTTGTTTCAATGCCATAAATCATATTTTCAGTCTTTATGACAAAATCAAATCTTTTCTCGGTCTTGCCCTTATTAGATATTGCAGACAAATCTATATCCCATTTTTTAGTTATCTTGCTGATAGTCATTTCTTTGAAGTATGTTTCATTCTTAACAAATCCTGCTTTTTGAATATACCTCTCCACTAAATTTTCCATCAGATGACCGCCACGATTTTTTCTTGCGTTGGAATCAAGTCCCGTTTCCACTCCGGTAACATAGTCAACCAAGCTATGTACAATATGTTTCTCTAACAAATCAAAAAGTCCTATTTTACGCATAAATACTGCATATTGTTCAACAGAGTAGTTCATGTTCTCGAAATCATAACAAAAATCGGTATCATTCTCCCTGATATGTATTTCACTATATCTTATAGCAATCAACAGGGGGACACACTTCAATGTTTCGGGATATTTTGTAACGATACTGATAAATTCATTTTCTATATCCTTTGAACCTACCAAAGCATTGAGAATATTCAGTTCAACCTTGATATTGTCAACATTTTTGTGTATCTTCTCAAAATCAACATAGTATTCGTAGGGGGCTATACTCGGTCTGAACTTGCTCAGCCACTCATTAAAATCTCTTTTCATCAATTTTTCCTCACTTTCAAAAATTTGAAATCAGCAATTCATTGACATTATTTCTTTTGTCACCTTTACTGTTAATTCGTCTTTTTGCCGAAACTCTCTG
>ONIF01000104.1 GCA_900317795.1 uncultured Eubacteriales bacterium
GTAATCGGTATTGGTCGTTTCAGCGGTGAACTTCAAGTAAATTGTGTGGTTCTCCCCCGTGAGATGAAAGCCTCCATCACCAACCGCAGAAAAGCAGGCAATAATGCAAAAGCAACCCTTTCGGGTGAATGGTATCTCCCCAAAAATGCAACCAATATTCAAGCAGGCATTGCAAGGCTTTCCACAGATGATACAGCTGTTACAAATTATGATGTCTATAAAAACGGAGTTAAAAAAGCCTCCGCTCTCAAAACGACAAGCGGAAAATATTCTTTCTCCCTTTTGATGAACAGCACTCACGCAAATCAAAATCTCTATACAGTCACCTATGTGACCTATGAAATTGACGGTGTTCCGTTTGTAAGCATATCGAAGGCATTTACCGGCTACCCCAATCCCGCATAAACACATTTAAAAAAAAGGGCAGAGGAAATATTTATATTCCCTCTGCCTTTTTTGCGTAAAACAGATTGTATGTATTGAACGTGAGTTCGATATAACTGAAAAATATTCTGACAATGATGAAATAAAGTATGTCATTCCGAACGCAGTGAGGAATCTTCAAAAGATTCTTCGTCGCTGTCGCTCCTCAGAATGACAGTATAATAATTTTTCGTTTTCATCGAACAAATCAAAATATGATACAATACCATGTAAACATACTATACCTATATGCTATATATAATATGGAGATGATGCCATGCTTTTGGATATAAACAATCATACTGTAAGAAACTGTCTTATACAGGCTGAGTTTGGAATTGAAAGGGAAAGTCTGCGTGTAAGTGCTGACGGAAGTCTTGCACGCACACCTCACCCTTTTGAAAGCCATAAAAATATTGACCGTGATTTCTGTGAAAATCAGATTGAATTTATCAGTGATGTATTCGGTGAACCCGAACAGGTCAATCAACAGCTTTTGGAACTGCAAAGGCTTGTTAACAGCCGATTGAAAGAGAATGAAGAATATTTGTGGTGTTTTTCCAATCCACCGAAAATAAGTGGTGAAGATGAAATACCCGTTGCAAAGTACACGGGCAGTTTGCAGAATAAATCTGTATATCGTCAGTATCTTGCCCAAAAATACGGTAAAATAAAAATGCTTTTTTCGGGAATACATTTGAATTTTTCATTCACACAGGAACTTGTAAAAACTGCTTTTGAACAGAGTGAATACAGTAATTTGACGGATTTCAAAAATAATCTTTATTTGAAGCTTGCGGCAAGACTGACAGAATATGCATGGCTTGTTGTATATCTGACAGCGGCAAGCCCTGTTTCAGATGATACCGTTGGAACAAAAAGCAATATTTATTCTTCCATACGCTGTTCGGAAAAGGGATATTGGAATCATTTTACACCGATACTTGATTACAGCGATTTGCAGAGTTATACGGGCAGTATTCAAAAATATATCAGTGACGGAAATTTACGTTCCGTTTCGGAATTGTATTATCCCGTGAGAATAAAGCCGAGAGGGGCAAACAGTCTTGAAAATCTTGCAAAGAGCGGTATCAATCATATTGAATTGAGAGTAATAGACGTAAATCCCCTTACACCGACAGGGATTTTTACGGAAGATATGAAATTTATCCATTTATTGATGATGTATCTTGTTTCCCTGCCCGAGCATGAATTTACAGGCATTCAGCAAATAAAGGCTGTTAATGATATAAAATCAGCGGCTGTTTTCGGAAACGGGCATATAAAATTCAGAGCCGAAAAAGTGCTTGATGATATAAAGAATTTTACATTGAAAAATTTTCCCGAATACAGCGATATTGTTGAATATCAGATGAAAAAAACACAGTCGGGAAACAGTTATGCCGAAATCATAAGCAGGCGTTTCGGCAGTGACTATATGAAAAAGGGACTGGAGCTTGCAAGGGAATATCAGAGGAGTGTGGGATATGTGTGAAATATTTGGGGTATCCTCACTGAATGATGTTGAATTGAACGGCTATTTGAGAACGTTTTACAGTCACAGTCAAAATCACCCTCACGGTTGGGGACTTGCCTGCATATCCCGTGACGGTGCGTTGATTGAAAAAGAGAGTATTAGGGCATCGGACAGCAATTATTTAAAAGAGCGTCTTTCACAGCCGATTGGAGAAAAAATACTGCTTGCACATATCCGTTATGCGACTATCGGAAACGTGGAATATAAAAATTGTCACCCGTTCACGAGCAGGGACAACACGGGCAGGCGTTGGACACTTGTTCATAACGGTACAATTTTTGATTTTGCCCCTCTTAATCCGTATGTGAAAAAGCAGACAGGCGATACCGACAGTGAGAGAGTTTTTCTGTATTTTATGGATAAACTCAACGAGGCTCAAAATAAAAAAGGTGCAAGGCTTGCATTTGAAGAACGGTTTGAACTGTTTGATAAAATTGTATGTGAAATGTCGGAGAATAACAAGCTGAATTTGCTTTTTTCTGACGGAAAATATCTCTATGCACATACGAACTGCAGGGGAACGCTTTATTATCTTATCAAAGATAATGCAATACTGATAGCCACCGTGCCGTTGAGTGAGGAAGAATGGCAGCCCGTACCGTTTACAAGATTGTTGGCGTATTACAAAGGGAAACTTATCAAAACGGGAACCAACCATGAAAACGAATATTTTGAAAGTGAAGAATCCATGAAAATGCTGTATCGTATTTTTGCGAATTTGTAGGTGATATATATGAGAAAAGAAGAAGTGATGAAGCGTCTTTATGACCGCTATATCAAGCCCACCGAAAATAAAAAGAATGTTTATATCGGTGTGGAAATAGAAATGCCGATAGTAAATCTTGAACACAAGCCGGTTGATTTTGAAATTGTTCATCGGCTTACAGGGGAGTTTCTGAAAGAATTTCACTTTACCCCGACAGGCATTGACGGACACGGTAATATTTATTCCGCCCTCAATAAAGAAAACGGTGATATTTTTTCATACGACTGTTCGTATAATAATATGGAATTTTCATTTGGAAAGGAAAGCGAACTGCACTCCATACACGGACGTTTCCGCAGATATTATGACTTTGTGCAGGACTTTTTCAAGACATACAACTATACTCTTACGGGTATGGGAATTAACCCCAACAGGCTTGTCAACAACAATATCCCCATAGAAAACGGCAGATATAAAATGCTGTTTCACCATTTATCGTCATTTTCAAAGTATGCACAGTTGCCGATGTATTTTCACAGATACCCTCAATTTGGCATGTTTGCGAGTGCGTCACAGGTACAGCTTGATGTAACAAAAAATACATTGCCCGAAGTTATCAATATATTCAATCAAATTGAACCGATAAAGGCGATTTTATTCAGTAATTCCGTACTTTTGGGAGAAAATGAAGATTTGCTCTGCTGTCGTGATATGCTTTGGGAAAACAGTACTCACGGTATCAATCCGCATAACGTGGGAATGTATGACTGCGAGATAAAAACAGTTGATGATATACTGAATTATATTTCCACAACGGCAATATACTGTGTCGAGCGTGACGGAAAATATCTGAATTTCAAGCCCGTCAATATATTGAAATATTTCACTCTCGAAAAGCTTACGGGAGAATATCTTGAAGATAATGAAATACGTTCTGTGAAGTTTCAGCCGAAGCCCGAAGATATAGCTTATCTCCGCACCTTCAAATTTGAGGATTTGACATACAGAGGTACTGTTGAATTCAGAAGTGCCTGCTGTCAGCCGATTTCTGATGTAATGACGGTATCGGCATTTCATTTGGGATTGCTCAATAAAACAAGTGAGCTTGCGGAAATTATCAAAAATGACACGGTTCTTTATCATAAAGGCTATAATTCCGCTGAACTCCGCAAACAGCTTGTCAAACGTGAACTGCCTGCTTATATCGATGAAAACGGCTTATACGCCCTTGCACAAAGTGTTCTTGATGTCTGCAAAGAGGGACTTCGGGAGAGAGGTTTCGGTGAGGAAATATATATTTCTCCGCTGTATGAACGCATTGAAAAGAGGACAAATCCTGCCCTCTCCATGCTTGACAGATTAAACAGCGGTGTGCATATTGATGAAATAGTGAGAGAATACAGTTAATCAACGAGAGTTCGATAGAATGTTTAACCTGTTGTTGTGGGAAATTCAAGTTTATTTGCTGTCCGGACCCCTCCGCCTCGCTACGCTCGGCACCTCCCCTGGAGGGGTCGGGGACTTGCTGTATTTGTGCATTTTTACGAAACATTTGAAATTTGCTCATTTATAGTTAGGAATGGGGAATGAGGAGTGAAGTTGTTTTTTTCGCCAAACCGAAAAAAAGTGTCCGCATGAGTTTCTTTCATGCAGACGCTTTTTATTGCACATAGTCACAATCTTCTATCATTTTTATTAAATTGGTTGTACCGTTTTCGGCAAGGTTGATAAAGTCAAGAACTTTTTCCGACCAGCCTGCTATAATATTAGTTCTGTCGCCATGAAACTGCTGAGTGCCGTAGCCTGCCAAATCTATTGCGTGTACCCACATATTTTGATTTGACTTCTTTCTGTACTCGTCAGCCATCTGCTGAACGGTCTTTCTTGAATACCAATTTATTGAGTTACATTCATTGTCGGACAAAATAATTATCCTGTCGGCTTTTATCTTTTTATCAAGCATTTCCTTGAAGGGCAAATACATATTTGTACCGCCCCCGTACTCAATATGTTTTATCGTTTCAAGTACAGGTGTTTTGCTTGAAAAATTGAATTTTCTTATTTCCGTATCGAATGTATAGAAAAGGCTGTTGTCACAAATTTTGTTTGCGATAAGTCCGAGCAAAACGGCTATTTCATAGTACATAACATTGGAATTTCTGCTGACAGGATAATCCATTGAACCCGATACATCAACGGCTATCACGGTTGTACCCGACAATTTCGGCATATTTTCAACAGATATTTCAAGTGCATTTTCAAGCGTGTCAAAGACTTTTGAGCCTGCAATATCGCTGACGGCTTTATATGCCGACAAATAGCGGAAAGGAAGTTGCTTTGACTTTTTCACTCTGTCGGGATTTTGGATTATATCAAGAACAGTTTGCAAGTTTGACGGCTTGGCTTGGAGGATATTTCTTAAATTCCTCAGATATGCCATATAGCCGACTTTACCGCTTTCAATGAGATTTTCCCAAGTTTCCTTGTTGTTGCCGTTTTTGGAAAGCTCGGTTTCCCACGTCACAGGCACAGCCAAATTTCCCTCAATGCACCTTTTCCACATTTCAGACTGTTCGTTATTTTTGGGTGACGGTCTGCAAATGCAGAGTAAATCACGCATTTTAACGGATTTTTTATCGCCTTTATATTTGGCAAGTGTATATTCATCAAAATTGACAAGTACGTCATTGATACCTTTTTTAAGGCTGTTGGGGATAGGTCTTTTGCCGAAAGTATTGATATAAAAAGCCATAATCTCCGTTACGTCATCTCCACGCACAGTCACACCTTTCACAGTATCACGCACAAAAGGCTTGCCCTCATTTTCATGTGCAAGGTATGCCGTGAGAACGTGCGACACGGAACGCATATTAAAAACACGTCTTGCAAAAATTGCCAGTTTTGAAACAAATTCAGGTTCGGCTTTAATGACATTCACGATAGTTTTCTGCATATCTTCGGAATTGTCGCCATAGAATTTGCTTTCATTAAAGAAAGATGTAAGCACTTGTGAAACAAGTTTTTCTTTGTCAGCCATTTTGTAAGCAGGCTGACCGCAGTTGTTGACTGTTTTGATAGATTGATTTTGATTGAATTTTGACACTAAAAGCCCTCCTTGATAAAAATAAAAGGCAGAGAAATTCAAAAACGGTAAGCATAATGCTTGCTCTGCTCTGCCAAATTGAGCTATTCTCAAAAAGAGAAGTCGGACTCGAACCGACAACACGAAGAACCCGTTTTTAGCACTTCTGCCATTGAAAAAAATATAAAGCGTGATAAAATCGAACACAGTACGCAGGATTTGAACCTGCACTCCCCTCACCATAATAGCAAAGGTTTCAGACCAATCGAAGTAACTGCATTCTGCAATACACGCTTTGATGGTATAACAAACAGAGAAATTCAAAAACAGCTTAAATTCAATACTGCCGGTGTCCTGACCATTTAGACTATCTCTGAAAAGAGAGCCGGACTTGAACCGACAATTCCGGCGTGACACAATCGAAGTAACTGTTTTCTGCACTGCTGATTGTTATTGTGATAAAAACGGATAAAATCGAATACACTTTCAAAAATAACCGGCGTGTCTGCCAATTCCACCATACCGCAAGTTATTCACAAGCGGTAACAGGGCTTGAACCTGCACGGATATTCTCCACCGATCCCTCATATCGAAGTAATTGTATTCTGCAATACCGTTCACTTCACAATTATATCACAGTTTATCGAAAATTTCAATAGATTTTTTGAAATTGACTGATATTTTATATTGAAATTTTGTTTTTCATCATGTAAAATAATTTTAAGCAGTATAAAAAATATTTTTGGAGGGGAATTATGAATACACAGATTGAAAAATTAGTTGAAAATATTGAAAGAATTATTGTAGGAAAGAGAAATGCCGTTATAATGGTAATAATAGCCATGTTGTCGGAGGGGCATATTTTGATAGAAGATGTGCCGGGGGTTGGCAAAACAAGGCTTGTATCTGCACTTGCAAGCTCTGTTGACGGGCATTTCAACAGAATACAGCTTACACCCGATATAATGCCGTCGGATATAGTGGGATTTTCAATGGTTGACCGTCAGACGGGGGAATTGAATTATAAAGCAGGTGCGGCTATGTGCAATTTTCTGCTTGCAGACGAGATAAACAGGGCATCTCCAAAGGCTCAGTCGAGCTTGCTTGAAGTCATGGAAGAACACCAGATTTCCCTTGACGGAAAAACAATGGCATTGCCGTCACCCTTCATGGTGCTTGCAACTCAAAATCCCGTTGAAACTTATGGAACATATCACCTGCCCGAAGCACAAATGGACAGATTTTTGATGAAAATATCAATGGGCTATCCGTCACCCGAAGAAGAATTGGATATTATCAGCCGTTCCGAAACAAATGCATTTTCTCAAAAGCTGAATGCAGTAATGAGCCTTGAAGATGTGAAAACGCATATAGAGGAGGTTAAAAAAATTCACTGTAAGGACAGCGTGAAGAAATATATCGTTGACTTGCTGAATGCAACGAGAAATTCGGGACTTATCACATTGGGAGCGTCACCACGTGCAGGAATAGCAATGCTGAGGGCTGCAAAGGCAGCGGCTTATATCATGGGAAGAAATTACGTTGTGCCTGATGATATAAAATATGTTATGCCGTCAGTGGTATCGCATAGGTTAATGCTGTCGATACAAGGAAAATCTGCATTTGCAAATGCGGAAGAAGTGCTGAATGAGGCGGTAAAATCCGTTGCAGTACCCGTGCAGTAAAGGTGAAGCGTATGAAAAAAACGGTAACTTTGCAGACGGTGAAATCTCTGTTTGCATACATAGGGTGCATAGGCATAGCGGTTGCTGTAAAGTATCTTATCAACGGTACGGTGGGAGTGCTTTTGATAATATCTCTGATATGTGCATTGATATTGTCTGTCACATCTGCCCTTGCGGTGATACCGTCGCTTGAAGTAGAGGTACAGCCCGATAAAAGAGTACTTTTCAAAGGTGAAAGTCTGATATGTGCCGTAAGCATGAGGAAAAGAATTATGATACCTGCACCGATGATAGAGGTATATGCGGAATGCACGCCCCAGCTTTCGAAAGACACGGATATTTTCCGTTTATCGCTTGCAGGGCAGGAAACCAATACCGTGGAAATATCCGTCACGGCAAAATATTCGGGTTCGGCAGGGATAAATATAACCAATGTGTTTGTATGCGATTATTTCGGGATATTCCGTTTCAGGCTGAAAAAGAATATATCCGATTCAAATGTAAAAGTGTCGGTATATCCAAATATACCCGATGTACCCGTACAGACGAATTTTTTGAAAACAGCGGTACTGTTTTCGACAGATGACAATGAAGAAGAAACGAACGAAACTGCCCTTACTCCGACAGGACAGCCGGGTTATGACCATAGGGAATATTATCCGGGTGACCCGATAAAGAGAATAAACTGGAAAATGTCGTCAAAGAAAGATGTGTATATGATAAGGCTTGACGAGAAGGTTGCAGGGGGAGGACAGGTATTTTTTCTTGACATTCCCGAGTTGGAGGAAAATGAATTCAATTTGTCGGTGCGTGACAGGGTGACGGAGGGAATGCTGGCAGTTTTCTCCATGCTTACGGCAGAGGGCAGAGAAACCGTATTTTTTATGCCGAGTAAAAATCATTGGGTGAGAATGGATATAAAAACTCCTGCGGATATTTATGAAGTACAGCAGAGGCTTTCCGATTTTTCACCGTGCGGTACGGAAACTCCCGTTCCTGCGGAGATTGCGGGAATGGGAAAAACACCGATATGCTTTACAGCGTCAACGGGGGAGAATGCACAATCTGCAATGAATATCATATCGGAAATCCCCGATATACTCTTGATATGTTCGTCAGATTCGAAATTACCGCATATCACATCGGAATTTTGGAGCATATCCGATACATTTGAAGTGAAAAGGCTTTGACGGGAGGGAAAACATGAAAGAAGAAAATAAACTTTTTTCGGGCATTTCAAAAAAAATAAGTGCTTATATATGTCCCGTCATGCTTGGAACGGCTATATGTTATTCTGTAATGAACGTGCTTGACGAAAACACCCCTGTTTTATACAGTGCAATATTTTTGTTAGGGGCATGGTTATTGTTCGGGCTGTTTGATAAGCTGAAAAATATGAAACGTCTTGGCGGACTGCTGTATATTGTGCTGTTTATGGTCAGTTCTTTTGTAAGTACAGGGCTTGCAAGAATGGGAATGCCCAGATTAGGCGGTTTTCGGGAATTGATGAGGTGGTTTTTCGGTGAAAGCGATAACCCCGACCAGCCGTATTTTCTGAATGCCCTGTTTATTGCAGGAGGATTTTTTCTCATATCGGTTTTATATTATTTCACTCAGGTACGTTACAGAAGTCTTGGTGTAATGCTTTGTATCATGTTTCCGTTTGTGATATACACAAAGAGAGTTGTCATTATGCCCGAACTGATGACAACGATAATAGTGGTACTTTATCTTGCGGTGATAGTGCATAACAGGCATATAGACCCTTCCCGTCAGGAAAAAAAGACGTTTTTAAAAACAGACCGTTCCTATATTATTGCGATAGCGGTATTTGTTTCCGTAACGGGAACGATAACCATGATGATTCCGAAACAGTCTTATGTATCGTTTCTTGAAAAAAATTCCGACCTGTTTTCATATACAAATACGATAGGAGGAAACGGTACGGGCAATTCCGACAATGTTTCACAGGAGTCCTCCTCACGTTACGGTGAAAGAGGGGATACGGGAAAAATTCTGTTTCGTTTCAGCCCGGACGGAAATGAAGAAGAATACTATCTCCGCAAACAGCCTTTTGACCGTTTCAACGGGGATATTTGGGAAAAAGATATGAATAATATCAACCGTTATTACTATTCCGAGATGTACCCCGAATATGAAATAACGGATTTAGTGGAAGATTTCCATGATATATATGAAAAAGACGGTCTTAAACTGCCCGAAATTCAGAGAGAAAGAGGTTTTGTCGAGGGAGAGGACTTTTCGGCATCATACCTGCCGTGTCCGCTGAGTACCACTGTAAAAGATGTTTCAACGAGTTATTACAGAAAGTATCTTGATGACAGGGTTGAAAGAGTGGAGAGTGTGAGTGAAAATCTGCATAATGCATTCAGTTTTTATGCAGAGAGCAGAGAGTTATATGAATATGCCCGTGAAGCAGGCTTGTCATCGGGTGAGTATGAGGAAATACTTGAAGAAAATTACGGCAGTGAAAACGTTCAGCAGATATATTCGGACTATCTTATGGCACATCAGTTATACTCAAATACAGATAATATATCACAAAGAATAACCGAGCTTGCGGAGGAGATAACGGGGAAATATCACTCAGACGTTGAAAAAGCGACGGCACTTGCCGTGTATTTTGAAGAAAACGGCTATGCTTATGATGAGGAGTATGTGCCCGAGGACACCTCCATAGAGTATTTCATATTTGAGGGCAAAAGGGGTATATGCACGAACTATGCAACGGCTATGACGCTCATGGCGAGAAGTGTCGGACTGACGGCAAGATATGTTGAGGGATATGCGGCTTTTGAGAGAGATGAAAACGGGTTGTATGTTGTCCGTGACAGCTATGCACACGCATTTGTGGAGGTATATATACCTGCTGTGGGGTGGATGACGTTTGACCCGACTGTATCGGGATATATGTACGTCAGAGAGGAACAGTACAACTATTTTGATGATATAATCCGGTTTTTGAGCCGTTTTATTGCAGTTATCGTTGTTGCGGTATTTGTCATTTTTGTATGGCTGAGGGACAGAATAGCAGAGATTTTCTTCCGTATCAGCCAGATTTTCAGAACCCCCGAAAAACGCACACTCAAACTTTATTCCAACGTCATAAAGCTTGTGAATTTCTCGACAGGCAGGGATTACAGTTCATATACCGTGAATATGCTGAGGGAATATCTTTCTTCGTCAAGAGGTGCAGTCCCCGAAAAGCTTTTTGAACTTTTTGAAAAGACGGCATTTGGCGGATATGAGCCGAGCAGTGCGGAATACCGTGAAGCGTATGCGGAATATAAAAAATGCTATCGCTTTTTGAGAAAAGTGCCGAAAAAATTGAAAATTGAAAGTTGAAAATGGAAAATGGAGAGTAGAATTGAATTCTGCTCTCTGTTTATTTTTTAAATGTAAATACAAATTGTATAATTTTTGTCAAAAAAAGTGCTTGCTTTTTCCAAAATGATGTGTTATAATATCAAAGTCGTCAGAAATGATGCAGAAAACAGTTGGTGTTGATGACGTTGAGGGTACACCCGTTCCCATACCGAACACGGAAGTTAAGCTCAATGGTGCCGAAGATACTTTGTTGGTGACGACACGGAAACGGAAGTTAAGCTCAATGGTGCCGAAGATACTTTGTTGGTGACGACACGGAAAAATAGGAAGATGCCAACATAAAGCAACCGTCCAATAGGGCGGTTGTTTTTTTGTAATTGAAAGTGGAAAGTGGAAAATGGAAAATGAAGTTTGGACAGCAGCCTAATTTTCCATTTTCCATTTTCAATTTTCCATTATTTACGGGGCGGTTGTTTTTTTATTTTCAGAGTGGAGTTTTGAGAGTGGAGAGTGAAGTTACTGGATTTTCTGCTGTATTCTCGGAATCTGCTTTTTTGAGGCTGAAATACGAAATTCAGTCTAATGACTGCTCCACTCTCCACTCTTAACACTTCACTCTTTTTTTAATTGTGTTGCACAAAATATCCTGTGAAATGTTATACAATCAATACGAAAAAATTTTCCTGTTGAATTTGGCTATTTTGACGTAAAAGTTATTGGGGCTGTTTGAAAAAATGCATTTTTAACAATAAATATACCGAATTTTAATAGATTTGAAATAATATTTAAAAAACGTTAAAAAACGATATAGTTAAAACGTACAAAACGGCAGTGTGAAAAGTGCATATATTTTATTGAGCAATATTGTAACAACTGACAAAAAATGGATTTTTTGCAGTTGAAATATACAAAAAACAATGGTAAAATTTATTTATATGAATAAAAATGACAATAAGTCATTGAAATTATGTGAATGCTATGATATTATATTTTAGTAGCGGTGGGAGGAGTGTGTGTATGCGGCACTTCCGACACCTTACAGCACGTTTGAGGTGCATAAAAAAATAAAATTTTTAAGAAAGAGGGATTATCACTATGGTTAGTAAATCCAAAAAGGCAGTTGCATTGCTTTTGACGGCAATGATGGCAGCAAGTGCATTGGCAGGCTGTGCAAGCGGCGGCGGTACGACAACAAGCAGCACTCCGTCAACCAGTTCTCCGGCAAGTACGACCGACACGACTCCGTCAAGTACTGAAAGCACAACAGAAGCAAGCAAGGTTGCTGCCGTTAATCTCGACGATCCTGAGATAATTGCAAAAATTAAGGATCAGATAGCAGCAGAGGCTGAAAAAACAGAGGGCGTTGTAAAAATGACTCTCTGGTGTTCATCAGACGACAAGGGCTTTGAAGAAGGCTTGAAGAAGGAATTTGAAGAAGCTTATGCAGATACAAGATACAGCTTCAAAATCTCATCAGACGACAAGGGCTTTGAAGAAGGCTTGAAGAAGGAATTTGAAGAAGCTTATGCAGATACAAGATACAGCTTCAAAATCAAAGTAAGCCCTATCGGTGAGGACAAGGCAGGCGGTAAGATTCTGGAAGGTCCTAAGGACGGTGCAGACGTATTCAGCTTTGCAGATGACCAGCTTTCTTTACTCGTTGAGGCAGGTGCTATCTCCGAAGTTGCGGCACTCTTCAACAACAATGTTATCAACGAAAACTCCGCAAAGGCTGTTGAAGTATGTACGGTAAACGGCAAGTCATACGCATTCCCGAAAACTTCCGATAACGGTTATTTTCTGTATTATGACAAGACCGTGCTTTCAGAAGAAGATGTTGCAACTTTTGACGGCATTATTGAAAAGTCAAATGCAGCAGGCAAGGCTTTCTTCTTCCCGCTGAGCAACCCTTGGTATAATGCAGGCTTCTTCTTTAC